>CALPPP020000201.1 GCA_943325485.2 Rickettsia typhi | reverse complement strand
GTTCAGCTCACTCGACAGTTTTTTTGGTGGTTTTGGCAAAGGCGTCTCTGATCTGCCGCCAGGCCGGATGTTCACCGCCACCGAAACCCGCATCATTCATATCATCCTTACCGTTTTTTTCCGCTCACTCAAAGAAGCTTGGAGTCCGATCTTAGAAATCGACTGCGAACAAGTCAGCGCCGAGATCAACCCACAGTTTGCGCAAATTGCCGACGAAAACGATTTGGTGGTGCTGACACGCTTTGACGCTGAAGCGACCGCATCGGGCGGCAAAGGTTTCATGGATTTGGTCTACCCCTACGCCACTTTGAAGCCTTTGCGCGACTTGCTGCGCAACCGTGTCTCCACCAGTGACGGGAATGAAGAATCCGACAAAATTTGGCGCGAAGACTTGGCGGTTGCGGTTGGCGACTCCGAACTTGATGTGCGCGTGATGATGGGCGAGATCAAAACCTCGCTCTACCATTTGCGAAACATGAAGGAGGGCGATTTGCTTTTCTTCAAAAAACCCGACCAGGCGCAATTCCTGGCCAACGGCGTCCCCACCTTTGGGGTCAATATCGGCACGCGCGGCTCCAATGTGGCTGTGCGGGTTGAAAAGCAAATTGTCCCCGGACAGCTTTGAGACAGGAAAGCACCATGAACGACACCACCGAAACCCAGGACGAAACGCCTCCTACTTCTGAGGAGTTTCAGGTCAGCCAACCCGGCAATATCAATCCGGAAGTGCTGCAAAACATCTCCGTCACCCTCTCTATCGAGGTGGGCCGCACCAACATCAAAATCAAAGATTTGATGCGCCTGACCCAAGGCAGCGTGGTCGAACTCGACCGCATCGCCGGTGAGCCGCTAGACCTGTTGGTCAATGAGACGGTGGTAGCGCAAGGCGAGGTGGTACTGGTCAATGACCGTTACGGCATACGACTCACCCGAGTCGTACCCTCCACCGATCGCTTGCAATCGATCTAAATTAACCGCCAGCGGCAATCTTGCGACCGTTCAAAGATTGAACGGGGCGCGCATTGAGCTTGAAGGGGAATTTTGCCAACTGTTGCTTGGAAATATCCACTGGCGTCTTCAAGATATAGAACTGCACACCCTCGGTACAAGGGGGCGTGGTGAGTGAACCCTCGTAGTTATAGAAACCCATTTCTTTGGGCAACATGCTCGCAGGATTGAAAGTGACTTTAGGGGGTAAAAATTCCTCGCCTTCCTTGGGTGGCAAATTTGCCCACAAGGTTTTGATCGCGGCGCTGTCTTTGCCCTCGTTCAGCAAGACACCAATCACCGCCAATTTGCCTTCCTTGCTCTTGTGAACAAAGTGGGCCACCATGCTGGCATTTTTACCCTCGACCTGCTCTTCAGAAGGGCGGTGGAAGTGAAACTGCAGCAAATCGAAACTCTCTTTGCCAATCGTCAAGGTGCTGCCAGGCTCGATATTGACCTGAATAGTGTGTCCGTTATTCAACATTTTCAGCGGGCCTTCTTTGTAGTCCACGCTCAAGGTGTCTTTGGATTTTTCAAACGGTCCGACGATGTTCAAAGGGGATTGTTTTTTACCTTTTCCACAAACGGGGAAAGCGTCGCCCCAGTGCTCGGGGCCGTTGTCGCCTTCATAGCCCCAATGCACCTCATGCGCCTTGTCGTCTTTCTTGGCATGGGCTTCTTTGCTGTCTGCCTCTTTGTCAGTCGATTTTTTACATTCCGACAGCACTTTGACTTTTTGACCCGCAGCCGCCAAAGCGTTTTGGGCTGCACAAACGGTTTGTAAACGGTTGCTCCATTCGGCCATTTCCAAAGCTTTTTGGTACGCAGCGATGGTGTCGGGGTCTTGGGCGCCTTTGGTTAACAAGCGCAGTGACGCCATGCCCACTTGACGCTCAGCGCTCAAGCTTTTTTGGGCTTTGTACAAAAGCTCAACGTCTTGTAGCACCACACCATTGGCAAAGGCCGACTTCAGTGCGTCCATTTCCTGAGCGGATGTGTTCACCGGCTCGTCTTTGGGTTGATTCGAAGCCGCAGCTTCCTCCTGCACTTTCTCCAAAGATTCCTTGGCTTCGTCAAGCTGTTCGCTCAACTCGGCGACTTGTTCATTCAAATGTTTTTTGGCGGAAAAATTCCAGTAGGCCAGCGTTGCGGTAGCAACCAGACAAATTCCCAGCAAAATTTCCAGGATAAGACGCAAATATTTTTTCATGGCTACTCAAAAAGGTTTTTGAAAAGAAATCCAGTTCAGGGCCGATTCTCGCCCAAGATGCTAAGTGTCTTATCGGTTTGAACAGGGCATGACTTTAATTTTTAGGGATAAATATACTTAGAAATTATTCATATTGTGTTTTTAAAGTGCATGAACAGCCATTGGCTGCACCACTTTAAACTTTCACAAACACCGTCACCAAGGCTTCTTCACCCACTTGGCGGCTGCAGTGGCCATGTACTTTGGGATCAAACACAGCACCCATTGGGAGCAAATCGGCTGAGAAAAAATGCTCGCCCGCCGCAAACACTTTGCAACTGCCGTCTTGTAAACCTATTTGCATTTGGCCTTGCAAAATAAATACCCATTGCGCATGGCTGCTGACATGAAAGTCACTTTGAAACCCCACAGGGCTTTGACGCAGTTGCACACCACGCGCCGACATCCATTCGCTCAAAAGGGTTTTTTCGCTGCCTTGGTCCAGGGCAATGTCTTCTTCTTTGAAGCGGGCACGGCCATCGGTATCGGTGAACAGCACAGTGCGGGTGAAGGTAGACATGGGCGCATCATAAAGAAGTGGCTGGCTACAATCTCCCCTCCTTTCACAGCCTCTGGATCTACACCATGAAACGCTGCATCATTTCCAAGGCTTTGCCATGAGCCGCAAAGTCTTTATCAAAACCTTTGGCTGCCAAATGAACGAGTACGACTCGGACAAAATGGCCGACGTCCTTGGCGCCGCCCAAGGCTACGAACAAACCCAAGACATTGACGAAGCCGACTTGGTGGTCTTTAACACCTGCTCGGTGCGTGAAAAAGCCCAAGAAAAAGTCTTTTCCGATTTAGGTCGTGTCAAACACCTGAAGAAAAAAGGCGTGCAAATTGCGGTGGGCGGCTGTGTGGCCAGCCAAGAGGGAGAAGCCATCATCGCCCGAGCCCCATATGTGGACGTGGTGTTTGGTCCGCAAACCTTGCACCGCCTGCCGCAGTTACTCGACCAGCGTGTTGCCTTGAAAAAACCGCAGGTCGACATCAGCTTTCCCGAAATCGAAAAGTTTGATCACCTGCCCCCCGCACGGGTGGAAGGCTCCTCGGCGTTTGTCTCCATCATGGAGGGCTGCTCCAAATATTGCAGTTATTGCGTGGTGCCTTACACACGCGGCGAAGAAATCAACCGCCCCTTGGACGATGTGTTGACCGAAATCGCGGGTTTGGTTGCGCAAGGTGTGAAAGAAATCACACTCCTCGGTCAAAACGTCAATGCCTACCGCGGCAGCATGGGTAACACGTCAGAGATTGCAGATTTCGCTTTGTTG
>CALPPP020000200.1 GCA_943325485.2 Rickettsia typhi | reverse complement strand
TCGCATGGAGGACGCCAGCAGCTTCAAGCGCAGCCTGTTCGCATACTTCATGGACATTGCCAAACGCTATGGCCCTGCACGCATGGACGGTCAGTCCATTGGCCTCATGGGTAGTTTGCTGTATGGCTTGGGTAATTTGTTGGTCTTTGGGCCACTTCGCAACACCTTGGGTTTTTCGCGCGTGCGTGTAGCCTACACCGCCGGTGAAGCGATTGGCCCTGATTTGTTCAATTTCTACCGTGCCATTGGCATCAACTTAAAGCAACTGTATGGCTCCACCGAGACCGCGGTGTTTGTGTGTTTACAGCCCGATAACGAGGCGCGAGCCGACACCGTAGGTGTGCCTTGTTCGGGTGTGGAAATCAAAGTGTCTGAGCAGGGCGAGGTGTTGGTGAAGTCTGCTGGCTTGCTCAAAGGCTATTACAAAAACCCCGAAGCCACGGCCGAGGTCTTGACCGCAGATGGCTGGTACCACACCAATGATGCGGGCTTCATCGACAGCCATGGGCATTTGAAAATCATCGACCGCGTCAAAGATGTGGGACGCTTGCAAGGTGGCGCCAACGACGGCGCCATGTTTGCGCCCAAGTATGTGGAAAACAAGCTGAAGTTTTTCCCGCATATCAAAGAGGTGGTGGCTTATGGCGATGGCCGCGACAAAGTGTGTGTCATGCTCAACATCGACTTTGAGGCGGTGGGCAACTGGGCCGAGCGACGCAACTTGTCTTATGCGGGCTATACCGATTTGGCGCAAAAGTCTGAGGTCTACCAACTCATGCTCGAGTGCGTGGAAAAGGTCAATGCCGATTTGGCAGCAGACACTTTGCTTGCAGGCAGCCAGATCAGCCGCTTCTTGGTGTTGCACAAAGAGCTCGATGCCGATGACGGCGAACTCACCCGAACCAACAAAGTACGGCGCGGCTTTATCGCCGACAAATACGCCGTTTTGGTCGATGCTTTGTACCAAGGCTTAGCAGAACAGTTCATTGAAACCGCGGTCAAGTTTGAAGATGGCCGTACCGGCAGTGTCAGCGCCACGCTGCGACTGTGTGACGCCAAACTGTTTGCGCCTGTGGAGCGTGCCGCATGAGCAAGACCATTGGTGACGTGATTTTGGATGTGCACAACATCTCGCTGAGCTTTGGCGGCGTCAAAGCCTTGTCTGACATCAGCTTCAATGTGCGCGAGCATGAAATTCGCGCCATCATCGGCCCCAATGGTGCGGGCAAATCATCCATGCTCAATTGCATCAACGGCGTGTACACACCCCAGCAAGGCAACATCACTTTCCGCGGTCAAACCTTCAGCCACATGGACTCGCACCAAGTCGCGGTCATGGGCGTGGCGCGTACCTTTCAGAACCTCGCTTTGTTCAAAGGCATGAGCGTGCTGGACAACATCATGACGGGTCGCAATCTGCGCATGAAAAGCAATCTGCTGCTGCAAGCGCTGCGTTGGGGGCCGGCTGAGCGTGAAGAAATGGTCCACCGCAGAAAAGTCGAAGAAATCATCGACTTTCTGGAAATTCAGCCCTATCGCAAAACCCCGGTGGGGCAGCTGCCTTATGGTTTGCAAAAGCGTGTGGACTTAGGGCGCGCACTGGCCCTTGAACCCCAGGTGCTGCTGCTGGACGAACCCATGGCCGGCATGAACGTGGAAGAAAAGCAAGACATGTGTCGCTTTATCTTGGATGTGAACGACGAGTTTGGCACTACCGTGGTGTTGATTGAACACGACATGGGTGTGGTGATGGATATTTCCGACCGTGTGGTGGTGCTGGACTACGGCAAAAAAATTGGCGACGGCACGCCCGACGAGGTGCGCCGCAATCCCGAGGTGATCAGCGCCTATTTAGGTACGGGGCATTAACACCATGGCATTCTTTCTTGAAACTCTGCTGGGCGGCCTGATGGCGGGCATGTTGTATTCGCTGGTTGCTTTGGGCTTTGTGCTCATTTACAAAGCCTCGGGTGTGTTCAATTTCGCTCAAGGTGCGATGGTGCTGTTTGCAGCCTTGGCCATGGCGCGGTTTGCCGAATGGCTGCCGCAGATAACAGACTTGTCTAATCCGGTGTTGGTCAACCTCATCGCTTTTGTGTTGGCGGGGGGCGTGATGTTCATCGTTGCATGGCTGATTGAGCGACTGGTTTTGCGCCGACTGGTTAACCAAGAGGGCACTACTTTGTTGATGGCCACCTTGGGCATTGCTTACTTCTTGGAAGGTCTTGGCCAATCGATTTTTGGCAATGACATTTACAAGATCGACATCGGCATGCCCAAAGACCCCGTCATGGCATTTGAGAATGTGTTCCAAGGCGGTTTATTGATCAACCAAGAAGATTTGATTGCGGCACTCATCGCCGCTTTGTTGGTGGCTTTGCTGTCGGTGTTTTTCCAAAAAACCGCCACGGGCAGAGCACTGCGTGCGGTGGCTGACGATCACCAAGCCGCGCAATCGATTGGCATTCCTTTGAACCGTATTTGGGTCATTGTGTGGTGTGTCGCCGGTGTGGTGGCCTTGGTGGCCGGCATGATTTGGGGCAGCAAACTGGGCGTGCAGTTTTCATTGGCCACCGTTGCTTTGCGCGCCTTGCCTGTGGTGATTTTGGGCGGGCTCACCTCGGTGCCTGGCGCCATCATTGGTGGCCTCATCATTGGTGTTGGCGAGAAACTCTCCGAAGTGTTTTTGGGTCCCTATGTCGGCGGCGGTATTGAAATTTGGTTCGCCTATGTGTTGGCCTTGCTGTTCTTGCTGGTCAGGCCACAAGGCTTGTTTGGCGAAAAGATCATTGACCGTGTATGACATACGCGGTCAATGATCTTTCAACGCAGACTAACTTTGCTTGAGCAAAGTTAAGCGAAGCGGGTCGGAGTTAAAAAAATTGAAAGTAAATTAAGAGAACCATGTTCTACAGAGAAAACGGTCAATTCAAAACCACCTACCGAGAAGACCAACAAATCTTCCCGATTGCGCAAGACCGCGTGTTCGTGGGCTTGTTGCTGCTGGTGGCATTTGTGGCGGTGCCCTTGTTCACCTCTGACTATATGTTTCGCGCCATTCTCATTCCCTTTGTCATCATGGCGATGGCGGCACTGGGCGTGAATATTTTGGTGGGCTATTGCGGCCAAATTTCTTTGGGCTCGGGCGCTTTCATGGCGGTGGGTGCTTATGGCGCTTACAACTTCTTTGCCCGTGTGCCTGATATGCCTTTGCTACCTGCCTTGCTCTTAGGCGGTTTATGTGCCACCGCGTTTGGCGTGTTGTTTGGCTTGCCCAGTTTGCGGGTGCGCGGACTGTATTTGGCGGTCGCTACTTTGGCTGCCCAGTTTTTTGCCGACTGGATGTTTTTGCGGGTGAAGTGGTTCACCTTGGATACGCCCTCGGGTTCGGTGTCGGTGTCCAACCTTCAGGTGTTTGGCTTGCCCTTGGACACGGACGTCAACAAATACCTGTTTTGTTTAACTTTGTTGGTGGTGATTGCACTGCTGGCCAAGAACTTGGTACGAGGTGCGATTGGCCGTGAATGGA
>CALPPP020000199.1 GCA_943325485.2 Rickettsia typhi | reverse complement strand
GCGTCAGCTGGTGCTGGAGCGACTGGTGGTGTTGGACTGCGAGCAACAAGCACCCTTGAACACCATCACCCAAAGCATGACGGCGCTGGCTGAGTTCAGCCTGAACAAGGCTTTGGAAGAAGCCTTGGCGCGGGTTGATCAGCGCCATGGCTCGCCCATGACTGCTCAAGGTGTACGTGCCCAACTGTGGGTGGTGGGCATGGGCAAACTGGGCGCGGGGGAACTGAATGTGTCCAGTGACATCGACTTGGTCTATGTGTTTGATGAGGACGGGCAAACGCAGGGCGTCGATAACGGACGTGGCGTGGTGAGCAACCACAGCTACTTTGACAAAGTGGTCAAGCAACTGTATGCCTTGATCGGCGAGACCACCGAGCACGGCCAAGTCTTTCGCATGGATTTGGCGCTGCGCCCCAACGGCGAGTCGGGCCATAGCGTGGTGTCGCTGGATGCCTTGGAAGAGTATTTTCAAGTGCAGGGCCGCGAATGGGAGCGTTTGGCATGGCTCAAGGCAAGGGTGGTAGCACCTGCGGCTTGCATCGATCAGGTCAAGGCATTGCGCGCGGTGGTCACGCCTTTCGTGTTTCGCCGCTACCTCGACTACAACGTGTTTGAGGCTTTACGGGTGTTGCACCAGCAAATTCGCACGCAGTCGCTGCGCTTGAGCGCAGGGCGCCCTGAGCGCGCCAACGATGTCAAGCTCGGTCGTGGCGGTATTCGAGAAATTGAGTTCACTGTGCAACTGCTGCAAGTGGTGCGGGGCGGGCAGTTCCCCGAATTGCGCGAACGCCCCACCCTTGTCTCCTTGGCGGCCTTGGTAGGCGCACGATTGATGCCTGCCGATACAGCGCAGGCCTTGCACGAGGCTTATGTGTTTTTGCGCCAAGTCGAGCACCGTATTCAATACCTCGATGACCAACAAACCCACCGCCTGCCCAGCGACCCCGCCGATTTGCAATGGATTGCCCATACCTTGGGGCTGGCCGACAGCAACGCTTTGCTGCAAGCTTTGCAACAGCACCGCGATCGCGTTGCCCAAGAGTTTGAGCGCTTGTTGGGCCAAGGCGATAACGCGCCCGCCAATGCGGCCGAGACACTGCCCCCAGTGAGCCACGACTGGGCCGGTGTGCTGGAAGGCTTGTCACCCCTGTTTCGAGAACGCATGGCAGCGTGGCCGACGCTGCCTCGGGTGCTGGCCTTGCGCGAAGACGCCCGTGAGCGACTGCTGCGCTTGGTGCAACGCACCCAAAGTTGGATAGACCAAGGTCAAGCCAGCGAAGAAGCCGCCTTGCGCTGGAGCGACTGGATGGAACCCTTGCTGCGTCGTGAAACCTATTTGGCGCTGCTGCTTGAACGTCCGCGGGTACACCAGCAGTTGTTAAGGCTGCTAGGTTCAGCGCGCTGGGCAGCGCGGTATTTGCGCACGCACCCTGGGGTGATTGATGAATTGGCCAACCCCGAGGTCTTGGACGAACGCTTTGATGCCGCACAACTGCGACGCCATTTACAAGCTCGCCATGACGCCCTGGCCAGCCAAGGTGCAGACGACGAGGAAAGCCTGCTCAATGTGCTGCGACGCGCACACCACGGCGAAACTTTGCTGACCTTGGCCCGCGATGTGGAGGGGCGCTTGAGCGTGGAGCAAGTCGCTGACGATTTGAGTTTGCTGGCCGATACCTTGGTCGAGGTGGCAGCTTTGTGGGTCTGGTCACGTTTGAAGACACGCCACCGCGACCTGCCCTGTTTTGCAGTGCTGGGCTATGGCAAATGGGGCGGCAAAGAGCTGGGCTACGGCAGCGACCTTGATATTGTTTTTATCTACCAAGACGACCATCCCCAAGCGGGGGAGATCTACGCGGCCTTTGCGCGCAAGCTGATTCAATGGCTGACCATCAAAACCGGTGAAGGCGATGTGTATGAAATCGACACCGCTTTAAGGCCCAATGGCAGCGCTGGTTTGTTGGTGAGCTCGTGGGAGTCGTTTGCCGATTACCAGCGACAGCGCGGCTCCAACACCGCTTGGGTCTGGGAACACCAAGCCATGACACGTGCGCGGTTTTGCGTGGGCGACGAGCAGCTTCGTCAGCCCTTTGAAGAGGTCCGGCGTGAAGTCTTGTGCGCCGCACGCGACCCACAAGCGTTGGCTGTGGAGGTGGTGGCCATGCGCGAGAAAATGCGCACCGCCCAGTCCCTCAAGCCCAAAGTTTTCGACTTCAAACACAGCCCTGGGGGCATGATCGACGCTGAGTTTGCGGTGCAGTTTTTGGTGTTGGCCCATGCACAGCGACACCCAGGTTTGGTCAACAACGTTGGCAATATCGCTTTGCTCGAACACGCCGAGTCGGTGGGTTTGCTGCCCCATGGCATGGGGCAAGCCGCGGCCGATGCTTACCGTGCCCTGCGCCACTGGCAACACTTGGCGCGCTTGGATGAGGCCTCAGGAGAGTTACCGCTGAGCGAGGCCCAAGCGCAGCACGACGCTATTGCGGCTTTGTGGCGCTTTGTATTTTCGTGACCAAGGCGCTGGTGGAGTAGCCGCTGACAAAGGGGATCGCCACGGAATGCCCGCCCCAGCTTCGCACGGTCGCGGTTTCTTGCAAAGTTTCCATGTCGTAATCACCGCCTTTGACATACACATCAGGGCGCAAACGCTCGATCAGCTGCACCGGTGTGTCCTCATCAAACCAAGTCACCAAGCTGACCGAAGCCAGCGCTGCCAGCAACAGCGCCCTGTCTTGCTGAGCGTTCAAGGGGCGCTCAGGCCCTTTGCCCAAGCGCTTGGCAGACGCGTCGGTGTTGACCCCCACCACCAAGGCCGCCCCCAAGGCGCGCGCTTGTTCTAAATAGGTGGCGTGGCCACGGTGCAAAACATCGAAAACGCCGTTGGTGAACACCACTGGCCCCAACTGGCGCAGAGCCTGCACCCGCGATAAGGCCTCATCAGCTTCACAGACTTTGTCGGCAAAACCCACTGACAGGCTCATGAGCTGCGCTTGCGCCAGCGCTGCACCTGAGTCTCAATTTGTGCCAAATCGGCAATCACCGTCACACCAGCGGGTGGGCGGCGTTGCAACACAGGCGCTCGACCGCCGGCCCAAATCTCGACCTGCGCTGGCAAAAGTCGTCGCAACTCGGCCAGGCCATCCAACACATGGTTGGGGTTTTGGGTGACGCTAAAGCTCAGCGCCACGATATCGGGCTGATGCGCCAGCACGGCTTTGGCAATATCGCTCAAAGGCGTTTTCACACCCATGGGCAAACAGTGACAGCCTTGCATGGTCAAAAGACTCTCCGCCATGAGCAAACCCATGGCATGCTCTTCTTGCGGAAAAGTGGTGAGTAAAACGCGGGGTTGGCGATGGAAGGTGTGGCTGTTGAGTTGATGAATGGCTTGGCGCAGCACGACTGTCGCGCATTCGGTGTACAGATGCTCTTCAAACACTTGAATTTCAGCGCGCATCCAAGCGTCACCCACCATGGCATTCAAAGGCGCGAGCAACTCAACAACGAACCGGTTGACCCCCAAGCTGGCCACG
>CALPPP020000198.1 GCA_943325485.2 Rickettsia typhi | reverse complement strand
GAAGGCGCGGAAGACGAATTCGATTTGGACAACACCATCCGCAGCACAGCTGCCAATGCGGGTTACCTTGACATCAAGATGCGGCCCGAGCGTCACAACAATGTCAAAGTGTTGTTGCTGATGGATGTGGGCGGCACCATGGACGAACACGTAGCGCGGGTGGAAGAACTGTTTTCAGCGGTGAAGGGTGAGTTCAAGCACCTGGAATTTTTCTATTTCCACAACTGTGTGTATGACTTCTTATGGAAAAACAACCGTCGCCGCTTTGCCGAGAAATTCGATACTTGGGACGTGATTCGCAAGTACAACAAAGACCATAAGCTGATCTTTGTGGGCGACGCCACCATGAGCCCCTATGAAATTTTGCAGCCCGGCGGCAGCGTGGAATACAACAATGAAGAAGCCGGTGCCGAATGGCTACAACGCTTAACCCACGCCTATCCCAAATTTGCTTGGATCAACCCCGAACCCTTGGGCGTGTGGCAGTACCGCCAAAGCATCAGCATCATCCAACAGATGGTCAGTAACCGCATGTTCCCGCTGACCCTCAAGGGTTTGGAAGATGCGATGCGCATGCTCAGCAAATAATTCTTTTTCTCGTCATATTGCAAATTTACATTGCAGACCTTCAACACTTGGATGACTTCCATGCACAACTCCCCACCCAGTCCTCTCAACAGAAGAAGTGTTTTGCAACTTTTTAGCGCTAGCCCAGTGCTTTTGGCGGGTGGTTCTTTGTTTGCCTTGCAATCCAAGGCGGCTGAAGCCAAGCCCTACGCCACAGCGGTCAAGTTCAATGCGTCCAGCAACCCCAGCACTGTGGCGCAACGTGCCTCGATGTTCACCGATGCCACCATCGACATCACCTACAGCGACAACACCATCAAATCAGCCCAAGCCTTGTCGTTTGTGGAACTGTTTCGCACCGGTCAGACTTTGACCAAACCACCTGTAGCAGGTGGGGGCAACATCCTTGCAGCAGGCTATACACGCCCTGACGGGATCACCCCCATTGTGGACACCGATGGCAAGCAAATGTTCTCTGACTGTGTCGACGGCCAGTCCTTGATCAAACTCGCCAACCCTTCCGTGCCTGGCGTTTCAGGTCACACCTTGTTTTTGGTCACCCAGTATGAATACAAGTCGGTGAATGCAGCAGGCGCCTCGTCTTACGGCACCTTACCCTGCCCCATGACCATCACCACCTTGGCGCAAAACCCCCAAACGGGCGCCTTGAGCGTCAAGTACCAGTACCAAGTACCGACCACCTCAGTCCATGGCCTGTGGATCACCTGCGGAGCGAGTTTGTCTCCTTGGAACACGCATCTCTCCAGCGAAGAGTATGAGCCTGATGCATGGTTGGTGATGATGCGAAAAGCCAAGGGCTCTGCCCTGACTGCGGCTGAACTCACGGGTTGGAGGGCATCGCATATGTCCTTGGCGAATGCGAGTTTGGCCAGATTTTTTTCCTTTAGCCGCAACACCTTGGATACACCCAGCACCCCTGAGGCCAGCACCACAGCCAACCCTTACCACTATGGCCATGTGCCTGAAGTCACGGTCAATCCTGACGGCACAGGAAGCATCCAAAAACACTATTGCCTAGGCAGAATTTCGCGTGAATTGGTGCAAGTCATGCCAGACAACAAAACCGTGTTGATGGGCGACGATTACACCGGCGGTGCGCTGTTCATGTTCATCGCCGACAAAGCCGCCGATTTGTCGTCTGGCACCTTGTATGGTGCCAAGATGGCGCAAACCAGCGCGGAGCATGGCGGCACTTTCAAGTTGAGTTGGATCAAACTGGGCAGCGCCAGCAGCAAAGACATCAAAGCCTTGGCAGATTCACTTTCTCCCAAAGACATCTTGGATGTGCGTTTCACTGACCCCGGCGACAAGGCCTATACCCAAATGGCTCTGGATGGCTGGGGTTACCAATGGGTGAAAGTACAGCCCACACAAGCCAAAGCTGCTGCATTTTTGGAAACCCACCGCTATGCCGCCATTGCAGGTGTGACCATGGAGCTCACCAAGCTTGAAGGCGTGGCAGTCAACGCCAAGGACAAGATTGCTTATTTTGCGATGTCACGCATAGAAACCACCATGTTGGCAGGCCCCGAACAACCCGCCACCACCCGACCTGATGTGGACGACATTCAAGTGGCTGCCTTGCGTCCCGGTGCGGTGTATGCCGCTCAGTTAAGCGCGGGCCAATCGGACAACACCGGTGCAGCCATTGCTAGCGCTTGGGTGCCCACCAACTTCTATGTACCCAACGGCTTGCTGGGTGAGAACATGGCCACCGATGAAGACGGCAACAACGCCAACATCTTGAAAATTGCTCAGCCTGACAATGTGAAGTTCTCAGAAGCCATGCGAACCTTGTTTGTGGGGGAGGATGGCTCCGGACACTTGAACAACTATGTCTGGGCCTACAACGTGGACACGCAGCAACTCACCAAACTGTTGTCAACACCTGCTGGGGCAGAGTGCACAGGTTTGCAAGCTGTAGACAACCTCAATGGCTTTGCTTATGTGATGTCGGCTTTTCAGCATGCGGGTGACTATTCTTACAACGCCACCACTGGCACAGGCACCCTGAATGGCAAAACCGTGCCTGCCGAACTGATGTCGGCCATCAGCACTAACTGGGGCGGCATTAACCAGCAATCGGCAGTGGGTTATATCAGCGGTTTGCCCGTGGTGGGTTCCTAGGACGACCTTAAACTAGTCTCTGCCGCCACCGTAGTTCAATGGACAGAACTCTCCCCTCCTAAGGGAGTGATACAGGTTCGATTCCTGTCGGGGGCACCACCTACTAGTTTTAAGCAGTCTCATAAAGTATCAAAACCCCCTATGTTTACTAGCTTTCAGGGGGTTTTATTGCCTTATGCTGTCTCAAGCACTATTATGAGATACCAACAAATTGCGGGTACTTTTGTTGGTACTTTTAAAATACCAACAAACCAGATACCAACAATGGCACTTACAGACACTTTCGTGAAGAGCGCGAAGACCACAAATAAAGCCGGTGAAAAGCACTCGGACGGCGGAGGCCTGTACCTGCTGGTGAAGGAATCAGGTAAATATTGGCGTATGAACTATCGCTTCGGGGGCAAGCAAAAGACGCTCGCTTTGGGCGTCTACCCTTCGGTGTCCCTCAAAGCTGCCAGAGGCAAGCGTGAGAAAGCCAAGGAGCAGCTAGCAGCTGGCGACGACCCTAGCATCGAGAAGCGCAAGAACTTAGCCGCGAAGGTTGAAGCCTCACAAAACACATTTGAGGTGGTGGCTCGTGTATGGCTTAAGAAGTCCCAAGCCGATCGAGTGGCGAGCACACAGAGTAAGGTGACAACTTGGCTAGAGAAGGACGTATTCCCTCACATTGGGAAACTGCCAATCGCTGATATCCGCCCACGCGATGTGCTCGGAGCTTTACTCCATATGGAGCGCAGAGGGGCGCTAGAAAGCGTTAAACGAGTTAAACAGATATGCGGGCAGGTCTTTAGGTTTGCAGTAGCTGAGGGTAGCGTAGAGCGTGACGTGACCCAAGACCTGAAGGGCGCACTGGAGAAGCACAAGCCTGGGCACCACTCAGCCATT
>CALPPP020000197.1 GCA_943325485.2 Rickettsia typhi | reverse complement strand
GCCTTGTCGATGCCGCGCTTCAAGTCCATGGGGTTCATGCCAGCGGCCACGTACTTCATGCCTTCGCGCACGATGGCTTGGGCCAACACGGTGGCGGTGGTGGTGCCGTCGCCTGCGTTGTCAGAGGTCTTGGAAGCGACTTCCTTGACCATCTGCGCGCCCATGTTTTGCAGTTTGTCTTTGAGTTCGATTTCTTTGGCCACGGACACACCGTCCTTGGTCACGGTGGGGGCGCCGAAAGAACGCTCCAACACCACATTACGGCCTTTGGGGCCCAAAGTTACTTTGACCGCGTTGGCCAAAATGTTCACGCCTTCAACCATGCGTGCGCGGGCTTCGCCGCCGAAAATTACGTCTTTTGCTGCCATGTTTTAGCTCCTAAATTATTTCTCAACGACTGCGAACAGGTCTTCTTCTTTCATGACGAGCAGTTCTTCGCCGTCAACTTTGACCGTTTGGCCGCTGTATTTGCCGAACAACACGCGGTCGCCCACTTTCACGCCGACAGCAGCGAGTTCGCCTTTGTCGTTTTTCTTGCCAGGACCGACAGCCAAGATTTCGCCTTGGTCGGGTTTTTCAGCAGCGTTGTCAGGGATGACGATGCCGGAGGCTGTTTTGGTTTCGCTTTCGATGCGTTTGACGATCACACGATCGTGCAAAGGACGAAGTTTCATGGGTTCTCCTAGGTGAAACTTAAGTGGATACAGATGCACAGAATGTGCGGGCTACCTGCCTGGCTTGCGCGTTATTAGCACTCGCTAGACTAGAGTGCTAATGATAAGGCTAAACCTTCAAAATTCAATATGCAGCAGAAAAATAATCGCTCAAATTAGTATCAAATTATTCATATTTGACATCAAGAAACCAGCAGGCCGGCCCTAAGCAGCATCCACTCTGCGCTGTCGTTCCAGACATCCATTTGCACGATCAAGCCATCTTTGACCACATAGCGGTCCACATAGCGGTTGCCTTCAAACAGCGTGCCGTCGGGCCAAGCGCCGTAAAGCGTGCCAATGTTGTAAATGATGGCGTGACCGCTGCTGGCGCCTTCAACCACATCGGTTTGCTCGAACTTCTTTTTCACCCAGGCGTAGCGTGAGGCGTTGAAGGCGCTGCATTCGCTGGGGTCCTTCATTTCACGCCCTCCGGTAAAGCGGATACGCAAGTCGGGCGACACATAGGCACGGGCCGCCACGGGGTCGGGAATCATGATGGTGCGTAAAAAAGTCTCGACCAAGTCTTTGGGGGTAAGTGCGTGAGACATGTCAGTGGCGCCTGAAAAAAGAGCCCATTGTCGGCTGTTTGCCGTCAATTCACCCCCAGCCACAAGGGAATTGCAACGGGCAGTGCGTTCAAACGGGGCGCTACGGCAAACTAAGAACTCAAGTCACAATCTCGCCCATGAAGCACCAAACCGTCACCGCTGGATTTGTCAGTCTCTTGCTCAGTACACAGTTGTGGGCGGGCGATGCGATCACGGGCATTGAAGTGACCGCCCCTGAAATTGATTTTGACGTCATCACCCGTTTATGGGGTTTTGTCAAAAAAACCACCCAAGCGCCCAAGGACTTGCCCCCTCCGCCCTTGGTGCTTGATTGGCATGTGCCGCCGTTTGCCCGCATGGGGTTTCAGTACCCCACACCTCAATTCCCCGACAACATCATGCAAATCAGCATTGCACCCCGCACCATCGAGGGCTACAGCAAAGAAATGGTGACCTGGGGCGTAGGCCATGAGTTGGTGCATTACGCATTCATCATGCGCGAAAACCAGTGGCAAAACCGCCGCGCCACCTTTGCCGACAACCTCAAACACCATTGCGACTTGGAGTTCAAGCAAATCACCCGCGCTATCGCCGACGAAATTTGGAAGATTTACCACAGCGACACCCAACGCGCCGCCATGTACGACGAGGTGGAGAAAAGCTGTTTTAACGAACCGAACCAGTAAGCCCTTTGGCCAACTGGGGTCTTATTGCAATAAAGCCACAATGGCGGCATGACTACCCTGCTCAGCCATTTGCAAAGCGCTTAAGCCTCGTTCGTCCTTCAGAGATTTATTTGCGCCTTTGGCCAGCAGCAATTTGACGGTCTCGGTATGCCCTTGGCCAGCCGCCCACATCAAGGGGGTGAGCGCATCCACCGGCGCTTGGTCGATGGCTGCACCCGCTTTCAGCAAACGCTCGACCACTGCTGTGTGGCCCATGCCCGCCGCATACACCAAAGCGGACTTGTGTAAACGATCCGTCGGCTCGTGGTTAGCGCCGTGTTGCAGCAACAAATCAACAAAGGGCAGGCTTCCCGCATAACTGGCCGCAATCAGGGGTGTGACTTTTTCCAAAGAGGGCAAGTTCACGTCGGCGCCTGCGTCAATCAGAATCCGCGCAATATCGATGCGGTTTTTTTCAATAGATATATAGAGAGAGGTTTTTCCCAAGCGATTTCGCGAGTTGGGCGCGGCACCTCTGTCCAAGCTTTTTTTCACCGCCTCGGCGTCGGTATTGCGGGCCGCAACCAGCAACTGCGCGTTCACGCTGGGATTGGACTCGGCTTGTGCCCAAGCCGCGGGGGAGCTGAGCAAGCCACAAGCCAGCAGGCTTATGGCGCAGAAACGGACGAAAAAGAAGGGCAGGGCGTGGTTGTATGTGCTTTTCATCTACAGATCCTTAGGCTGTTCAAGTCTTAAGGGGTTTCCCTAGCTAGGTCTTTACGCTATGCCAAATACTGGACAGGGTGATTAAGATCGGCTTATGGGAAATTTTCCTTGTGACAATGTTGTGTTCACAGAGCACAAGGTTATCGCAAATGAAAAAGCCCAGACTTTCTAAGCTTGAATCTGAAAAATTTTTTCAAATCAAACTTGGTTTTTCAAACATTGGCCGACAGGCTCAAGGAGTTCTCAATGAAACACATCGGAATGAAAATTTCCCACACATTGGCCAGTCTGGCTATTGGCGTGCTGAGCGCGGGCATGGCCCAAGCGGATACAGGTAAATCTGTGTCTGTGTCTCAGTCACAGTTGAATGCTGCCGGTAAAGACGGCAACAACTTTTTGCATTCCAACGGTAGCTATGACCAAACACGTTACTACCCCAGCAAGCAAATCAACACAGGCAACGTTAAAAACCTGCGTCCTGCGTTCACGTTCCAAACCGAAGTGTTGGAGTCTATGGAAACTGCGCCCATCGTTGTCGATGGCGTGATGTACCTGACCACCTCTTACAACCACGTGTACGCTATCGATGCGGTCACTGGCAAACAGTTCTGGCATTACAAACACAAAATGGGCCCAGTCACCACTTATTGCTGCGGACCTAACAACCGTGGTGTAGCCATCATGGGCGGACACGTGTTCATGGGTACCTTGGATGCCAAATTGGTTGCCTTGGACGCTAAAACCGGTAAGTTGGCTTGGGAAACCCAAATCGCCGACCCCGAGTTGGGCTACTCAGAAACCATGGCACCTGTGGCTGTCAATGGCCGCATCCTGATCGGCACCAACGGTGGCGAATACGGCATCCGCGGTTTCGTGAAATCCTTTGACGCCAAAACAGGCGCTTTGCAATGGACATTCCACACCATTCCTGAAAAAGGTCATGAAGGTGT
>CALPPP020000196.1 GCA_943325485.2 Rickettsia typhi | reverse complement strand
CCCACGCTCAGTGGTGGTGAGGCGCAACGCATACGTTTGGCTGCGCAGTTGGGCAGCAATTTGCAAGGCGTGTGCTATGTGTTGGACGAACCCACCATTGGCTTGCACGCGAGGGACAACCACATCTTGCTCGACGCTTTAAAGAGTTTGAGTGACAAAGGCAACACGCTGGTGGTGGTAGAGCACGACGAGGACACCATACGCCGCGCAGATCACATCATCGATATTGGACCGAGTGCGGGTAAACGGGGTGGCCATTTGGTGGCCCAAGGAACCGTGGCTGATGTGATGGGTGCGTCTGACTCCCAAACCGGTCGCTATTTGCGCCATGCCATGCACCATCCTTTGCAAGCGCGACGCAGTGTGTCTCTAGACAAGCGCAGCAAAACCACCACCGATTGTTTGCAAGTGTTGGGTGCAGCTTTGCATAACCTTGGCAGCGTTTCAGCAGCTTTTCCTTTGCAGCGCTTGGTCGCGGTGACCGGTGTCAGCGGCTCTGGCAAATCTACCTTGGCGCGTGATGTATTACTCGCCAATGTGCATACGGTGGTGAGTTTGCGTTCCACCCAAGCGGGGCGCAAAGCCCATGATGCAGGCAAGTTGCCTGTGTGGCAAGGTTGTGTGGGCTTGGCTGGTTACGAAAGCATTGAGCGGGTATTGGAAGTCGACCAAACGCCGATAGGCAAAACGCCGCGCAGTTGTCCTGCCACTTACATTGGGTTTTGGGACACCATACGCAAGTTGTTTGCTGAAACCTTGGAAGCCAAAGCGCGGGGTTATGCCGCTGGGCGCTTCAGCTTCAACACCGGCGAAGGCCGTTGCCCAGGATGCGAAGGCCAAGGGTTGCGAACGATTGAGATGAGTTTTTTGCCCGATGTGAAAGTGTTGTGTGAGGTGTGCAAAGGCGCACGTTTCAACCCAGAAACTTTGTCGGTGCGTTGGCGCGGTAAAAGCATTGGCGATGTGCTGCAAATGGAAGTTGATGAGGCGGTAGATTTTTTCAGCGCCATGCCGCTCATCAGCCATCCATTGCAATTGTTGAAAGACGTGGGCTTGGGCTACCTCACCTTGGGGCAACCCTCGCCCACCCTCAGTGGGGGTGAAGCGCAGCGCATTAAATTGGTGACAGAACTCTCCAAGGTGAAAGACGAAGTGGCACGGCGCGGACAGAAAACACCGCACACTTTATATGTCTTGGATGAGCCTACCGTGGGATTGCACATGGCCGATGTGGACAAGCTCATCCGTGTGCTGCACCGTTTGGTCGATGGAGGTCACAGCGTCATCGTCATTGAGCATGATTTGGATGTCATCGCTGAAGCCGATTGGGTGATAGATCTGGGCCCCGAAGGCGGCGATGGCGGTGGCCGCGTCGTGGGTGCCACCACCCCCGAAGGTTTGGTGAAGCTGGGGACGCACACCGGCCTGGCTTTGGCGCCGGTGCTTGCCAGAGCTTGACCGCTCGTTATTGCGAAGGGCAAAGCCCTGAAGCAATTTCTCTTTGACCGTCCCCATCATGGCAGTGCTATCAACCGCCACGGTGTTCTCGGTCGCATAGCGAACATTGACACGAAGTGGCAGTGAGCGGCGGACGAGGACGGCGGGGCGGTTGTAAGAGATTGCTTCGTCGCTTACCTCCTCGCAATGACAGGCTTAGCCAGCCGATCCCAAAGCCAAACCCGCATGTTCGCGCAGGGGGTGAAAGTGAATTTTGGGGAAACGCTCTTGCGCCAAGCGAACGTCATAGGGCGAGGTGCACAAATACGCCAATGAGTTAGCCGCATCGGTAGCCATGCGCTGTGGGTAGGCGTTGATGAACTCTTTGAGTTCTGCCGGCGTGTCGGCGCTGATCCAGCGTGCACCGGTGTAGCTGCTGTTTTCCAAGCGCACATCGCAATCGTATTCGCCACGCAAGCGGTGTTGCACCACTTCAAACTGCAACTGACCAATCGCACCCAAGAGCATGGCGCCGCCCATCTCGGGTTTGAACACTTGGATGGCACCTTCTTCACCCAGTTGCTCCAAGCCGGTTTGCAACTGCTTGGTGCGCAGTGGGTTTTTCAAGATCACGGTCATGAACATCTCGGGTGCGAAAAAAGGCAAGCCGGTGAATTGCAATGCTGCGCCATCGGTGATGGTGTCGCCGAGCTGCACGCCACCGTGGGTGGTGAAACCAATGATGTCACCCGCATAGGCCTCATCCACCGCTTCGCGGCGCTGACTTAAAAAAGTCACCACCGAGGTTGGGCGCAGCTCTTTGGCGCTGCGTTGTACCTTCAACTTCATGCCCGGCGCATAACGGCCCGAGGCCACGCGCACAAAGGCAATGCGGTCGCGGTGGTTGGCATCCATATTGGCTTGCACTTTGAACACCACGCCTGAAAAACCGGCGTCTTCAGGTTGCACGGTTTTATCGACCGCTTGCTTGTTGACCAGCAAATGGCTCTTGCGGGGGCCAGGCGATGGCGCCAAGTCCACCAAGGCATCGAGCACTTCCATCACACCAAAGTTGTTCACGCCCGAACCAAAAAACACAGGGGTTTGTTTGCCCGCCAAAAACGCTTCGCGGTCAAACGTGGGCGAGGCACCGGTGGCCAATTCCATGCTGTCCATGGCGGTTTGCCACTCCAAACCAAAGCGCTCGGCCAACTTGCCTTGCTCGGTCAACGGCACGGTTTCAAAGTCTTGGGGCAAGCGCTCGCTGCCCGACTCGAACACCGTCATGGCTTGGGTGCGCAAATTGACGATGCCGCCAAACTGTTTGCCTTGGCCCACAGGCCAAGTCATGGGCACGCAGGGCATGCCCAATTCGCGTTCCACCTCGTCCAAGATGTCCAAGGGGTCGCGCACCTCGCGGTCCATTTTGTTCACGAACGTGATGATGGGCGTGTCGCGTTGTCGGCACACCTCGATCAAGCGGCGGGTTTGCGCTTCCACACCATTGGCGGCATCGATCACCATCAGCGCGGAATCCACGGCGGTGAGCACGCGGTAGGTGTCTTCGGAAAAATCTTTGTGGCCCGGCGTGTCGAGCAGGTTGATCACATGTTCGCGGTACAGCATTTGCATGACCGACGAGGCCACCGAGATGCCGCGTTGCTTTTCAATCTCCATCCAGTCGCTGGTCGCGTGGCGCGAAGCTTTGCGCGCTTTCACCGAACCGGCGATTTGAATCGCCCCCGAGAACAGCAAAAGCTTTTCGGTGAGGGTGGTTTTGCCCGCGTCGGGGTGGGAGATGATGGCAAAAGTGCGCCGGCGGCGCACTTCGTCGAGAACAGTCGTCATAAGTCTTCTAAGCTAGGGAAGCGATCATAGCGGTGTTGTGGGCCGCTCATGCCTTGGGCAGGTCTTTGTCAACGGTGTAATGACGTACAGCACGGATGAGCGTTTGACGGTCAAAAGGTTTGGCCAATACCTCGTTCACGCCGGCAGCATTGCAGCGATCGATGGCGTCTTGCGCTACGTTGGCCGTTAAGGCAATCACCGGCACGCTGCGATAGGGCTCGGGGGAGGATTTGCGAACCATTGCCACCACTTCAGAGCCGTCCAGGTCCGGCATGACCAAGTCGATCAATACCAGATCAAAAACAGTCAGGCGCATTTTGTCCAAGCCTTGCTG
>CALPPP020000195.1 GCA_943325485.2 Rickettsia typhi | reverse complement strand
GCCGATGTGGCTTCGCGCGAGACCATGGGCATGGCCTTGGTTTTTTGCAAGCCTGGTCAAGCTCGAATGCAAATGCGCGTGACACCTATGCATCTGAATGGACATCAAATTTGTCATGGTGGGTTTATTTTTACTCTGGCAGATTCCACTTTCGCTTTTGCCTGTAACAGCCATAACAAGGTCGCGGTTGCAGCAGCTGCCTCGATAGAATTTTTAAAGCCTGCTCACTTGGATGATCTGTTGGTGTGCGATGGAATTGAACAGGTTCTCAGTGGCCGCCACGGTGTTTACGACATGGTTGTACGCAATCAAAAAGAAGAAGTCGTGGCGCTTTTCAGGGGCAAAAGTGCGCAAATTCAAGGAACAGTGGTGCCTGAATGAGTAAAACCTATTTTCCGCTTGAGCCTATAGAAAAGTCGAGTGTTGACGAACTTCGCAGCTTGCAACTCAAGCGCTTGAAAGCCACTCTGCACCATGCTTATGCCTATTCCCCTGTTTACCGTGCAAAGTTTGATGCTGTCGGCATTCATCCAGATGACTGCAAAAGCTTGGCCGATTTAAACAAATTTCCATTCACTGCAAAGTCTGATTTACGTGACAGTTATCCCTTTGGGATGTTTGCTGTTCCACAGTCACAAGTGGTTCGTATCCATGCTTCCAGTGGCACGACGGGCAAGCCGACGGTAGTGGGTTACACCGCGAATGATGTGGCCATGTGGGCCGAGTGTGTGGCGCGCAGCATTCGCGCCGCGGGTGCAAAACCCGCAGACAAAGTTCACATCAGCTATGGCTATGGTTTGTTCACGGGTGGCTTGGGTGCGCACTATGGTGCAGAGCATTTAGGCTTAACGGTGATTCCATTTGGTGGCGGACAAACGGAAAGACAGGTACAGCTTCTGAAAGATTTTGCACCTGACATCATCATGGTCACCCCCAGTTATATGTTGGCGTTGGCCGATGAATTTGAGCGCCAAGGCTTGAACCCTCTTGAGAGCAGTTTGCGCATAGGAATTTTTGGCGCTGAGCCTTGGACCAACGATATGCGCTTGGCCATTGAGAAGCGCATGGGCATTGATGCGGTGGATATTTATGGTCTGTCTGAGGTCATCGGGCCAGGCGTGGCGAGCGAGTGCGCAGAAACCAAGGATGGACCCACCATTTGGGAAGATCACTTTTACCCAGAAATCATTGACCCTCAAACGGGAGAGGTGTTGCCGGATGGAGAATTGGGCGAACTGGTGTTCACCAGTTTGACCAAAGAAGCCCTGCCCATCATCCGCTATCGCACTCGAGACTTGACACGCTTGCTTCCTGGAACTGCCCGTACCATGCGGCGAATGGAAAAAATCACAGGCCGCAGTGATGACATGATGATTGTCAGGGGCGTAAATGTTTTTCCGACCCAAATTGAGGAACTCATATTGCGGCAACCGGCTTTAAGTGCGCATTACCAGTGCATCTTGGAGAAAGATGGGCCCTTAGATTCTTTGACCGTCAAAGTAGAGACCCGTACAGCGTTGTCTTGTGATTCTTCTGAAGCCAAGCAGGCTGCCATCAAACTAGAACACGATGCAAAAGCCTATATAGGGACCAGCTTGAAAGTAGAGTTGTGTCCGGAAGGTGGTATTGAGCGAAGCATGGGAAAAGCCAAAAGAGTGATTGATAAGCGTTGACAGGTTTTCAGCTTTGCTGCTTGTCACTGAGCCAACTTCCTACCTTGACAGGGTCCTTAATATGCATTCGCCACAAGGCTGGTGGATTGTTGGTGGAAAGGTCGAGACTCAAACGAAGCAAATGTCCATCCCTGGCAACCAAAGCCTTGCACTGTTTATTTTTTCCAAGGAACAGATTTAATTGATCTAGGCGCTGTAAGCGCCATGACTGAAGGTTTTTACCGCGACCTGTCTCTATGCCAAACCACTCGTCGCCTGGCGAAAAACCAGCAAGCTCAGCAGCGCTGTCGCGCAAGACAGTATGGATGTGCACACTATGGTCTTCTTTGACACGTATACCAATTTGTTGCGCCAAGGGGGACAGCTCATACTCAACACCTACGCCTTGTTTGATTAAAACTTCAGCCAAGGGAAGCTCTGCAACCGAATGGACCCATGAATGCAGTGTTTTGCGCCAAGACTTGCCGCTGATGGAATGAAGAGCTTGAAGTAAATCATCTTCAGAGATTGGGCCACCTTGGCTTTGCTGCCACAGTTCTCGCATCACAACATCTAGGCTGTGCCCCATCTGCCGCAGTGAAAGGTCTAAACAAAGTGCGATCAGAGAACCTTTGGTGTAGTAACTCACCGTGATGTTGGGGGTATTGCTATCAGGACGGTAGTATTTTGTCCAAGCTTCCATGCTTGCCGCTGCAACCGACTGCGCTTGCCTGCCAGGTGTTTGCAAATACTGATGGACAGATTTGGTGAGTAGCTTCAGATAAACCGCTGGTGAGATTAACTCAGCACGGCAAAGCATCAAGTTGTCGTAGTAATCGGTGAAGCCTTCAAAAAACCAAAGCATGTCTGTGTACTGTTCGCTTTGGTAGTTGTAGCTCAGGTAATTCGAAGGGCGCAGCCGTTTGACATTCCAAGCATGAAAGTACTCATGGCTGAAAAGTCCCAGTAAGCCGATGTAATCATCGCTGCGCTGCTTGTCAGCGTGTTTAGGTAAATCTGTTCGTCTGCACAGCAACGCTGTGCTGTTTTTGTGCTCTAGTCCGCCATAGCCGTCAGAGACTGTATTCAATAAAAATACATAGTTCGCAAATGGTGGTGTGCCCGATTTTTGCCAAAAGTTCACAATGGTTTTGCAAACAAGCTCTACATCTTTGTGCAAACGTTGCGCGTCAAAAGATGGGGCAGCACCACTCACCACAATATGGTGCTTAGCCTTTTGAATGGCAAAGTCAGTTCGACAAAAATCAGAAAGCTCAAAAGGGCTGTCTGCAAGTTCGTCATAGTCTTGGGCGTGGTACATGCCAAAACCTGCGCCATTGACGCGCACAGCTTGCAGTGAAGTGGCTACTTGCCATTCGCTGGTGTGTGCAGGCTGCATCAACGCTAGGCTGATGGGGTCTTGGGTTTGTCCTAGTACTTGTACAAACATACTGGTGCCGTTAAAAAACCCTCTGTGTATATCAAGCCAAGCCGTTCGAACCGAATGATCATGGGCATGCACCAAGTACTGCAACTGCATTGGCTTGTTACTTTTAGACTCAGTGACCCATGTGCATTTATCCAGCTGTTTGACTGTGACGGGTTTCCCATCTTGAGTAGCTACAAGCCCACTGAGTTGTTTGGAGAACTCTCGGACCAAGTAACTGCCAGGAATCCAAACAGGCAGTTGAAATTTTTGTTTTGAGCGGGGTTGTTGAACAAACAACACAACACGCCAAAGATGCGCATGTGCGTTTTCAACAGAAACTTGGTAATGAATACCCCTTTGGTGAGCGCCTTTGAAAGACATAAGTTCAGCGCTTGTTATGGCTTTGAAGGTGAGAGCATTTTTTCAATTTGAGCTATTTCTACAGCGCCTGAAATTCGTGATCCATCGGCGAAGATGGAAGTGGGTGTTCCATTGATTCTTTGTTTTTGGCCAAACTCAACATTTCGTTTAAGCGCTGTTGCAT
>CALPPP020000194.1 GCA_943325485.2 Rickettsia typhi | reverse complement strand
TACGCCATGCATTGGATCAAGGCTGAAATTCACGAATACATCATCAAAAACTGGCGCATGGTCAAACTCGCCACCACCAAGGCGCAGCGCAAACTGTTTTTCAATCTGCGTTCGATGAAGCAAGGCTTTCGCGCCCAAGCTGGCGAAGACCACGATGCTTCACGCCGTGACGGCTTGAACGATGAGCAAATCGACATCATCGCCAAAGACCTGAATGTCAAGCGTGAAGAAGTGATTGAAATGGAAGCTCGCATGGCTGGCGGCGACGTCTTGCTGGACCCTGTGTCTACCGACGACGGCGAAGACGCTTTTGGCCCTATCGCCTACCTTGCTGACGCCCACCACGAACCCACCGCCATGATTGAAGCGCATCAGCGCGAGGTGCTCTCTAGCGACGGCATCATGCAAGCGTTGGATGTGCTGGACGAACGCAGCCGTCGCATCGTGGAAGAGCGCTGGTTGAAAGTCAACGACGACAGCTCGGGCGGCATGACGCTGCATGAGTTGGCCGCCGAATACGGTGTGAGCGCCGAGCGCATCCGCCAAATCGAAGTGGCGGCCATGAAAAAAATGAAAGCGGCTTTGCTGGAATTTACTTGAGCAGCTGCTGTATGTCGGCGCTCAGCGCTGGCACGCCCATCCCATAGCGGGCATACAAACGCAAGCGACCCTCGGTGTCATATATATAGGTACCCGCCGAGTGGTCTAGGGTGTAGTTTGCGGGCTTGGCACCTTCTACCTTTTTGTAATAAATCTTGAAGTCCTTGGCCAAGGCTGGCAGTGCATCCAAGGTGGGCACCAGCGCCACAAAACTGGGATCAAAATTCCCCATATAGGCTTTGAGAAGTTCAGGCGTGTCACGCTCGGGGTCAAGGGTGATGAAGATGGCTTGCATTTTGTCGCCCAGTGGCCCCAACTCTTTCTTGATCTGCGCCATCTCGCTCAAGGTGGTGGGGCAAAAATCGGGACACTGGGTAAAGCCAAAAAACACCAATACCACTTTGCCTTTGAAGTCTGCGAGGGTTCGGGTTTGGCCCAGCTGATCGGGCAAGCTAAAGCCTTTGGCGTAGTCGGCACCGGTTAAATCAATGGACTGAAAAGACTGCTTTTGCGGCGAGCAAGCCAACAGCGCCAAAAGCAGGAACAAGCCTACAACACGTCTCATACAGTACCTGGCAAATAATGATCAATCAAAAAGGCTGCAAACAGCAAGCTCAGATGGTAGAGGGAAAACTTAAAGGTTTTGCGAGCGAGTTCATCGGAGTAATTGCGCCACAGCGCCCAAGCGTAAGCGCAAAACATCAGGCTGAGAATGGTCGCACTGACAAGGTAAAACCAGCCACTCATGCGGTATACAAAGGGCATCAAGCAAGCTGCAAACAGCACAATGGTGTAGAGCAAGATTTGCAAACGGGTGAATTCGTTACCATGGGTCACCGGCAACATAGGCAAGCCAGACTTGCGGTAATCCTCCACACGGTACAAGGCCAAAGCCCAAAAATGCGGCGGCGTCCACAAGAAGATGATGAGACACAAAATCAAGGACTCGGGACTGACATCCCCCGTCATAGCGGCCCAACCCAACACCGGCGGCATGGCGCCAGACGCGCCGCCAATGACAATGTTTTGTGGCGTGAGAGGCTTCAAGATGACGGTGTAAATAATGGCGTAACCCACAAACGTGGCAAAAGTCAGCCACATGGTGAGGGGGTTGACCCAGATATACAAAATGGCCGACCCCAACAGGCACAGCACCGCTGAAAACAACAAGGTATCGCGGTCACTCAGCTCGCCCTTGGCGGTAGGTCGCCACGAGGTGCGTTTCATGCGAGCGTCAATGGCTTTCTCCACAATGCAGTTGAAAGCTGCGGCAGCACCCGAGACAAACCAAATACCCAAACACGCAATAGCGCCCAATTGCACATCCGCCCACGATGGCACGCCGGGCACCGCCAACACCATGCCAATCAGCGCACAAAAGACAATCAACTGAATCACACGTGGTTTGGTCAGCGCATTGAACTGCTGCCAACGCAAGGGCATAAAAGTAGAAAGCGCTCTCATAAAACAGGCTTGGAAAAAGTCTTGGCGATGTGCCCTGAAGGTCGGGACTCGGAAATACCCAAAGCCCAGCTTAACAGCAACAGCAGGCCCGCAGCGCTGGCGGTATGCAGCAAAGCTGCCAGCAAGGGCCAACCCAACACGGCATTGGAAATGCCGGTGATGAATTGCAAAAAGACCAAAAACCAAAGACCGCGTGCTTGGGTAAGCAAGCCATGGCGGCACAACAACAACGAAGACCACAGCAACAAGGCAACCACAGGCATGGCATGCCATCGGTGGGTGAAGTGGATGGCGGTCAAGGCTTGGAATGGCAGGGCTTGACCGTCGCCATCCAGCCCCAAGGAGCGCCACAAGTCAAAGCCTTTGTCGAAATTCATCTCAGGCCACCAAGCACCTTGGCAAAGTGGGTAAGTGTTGCAGGCCATGACCGCGTAGTTCGAGCTGACCCAAGCGCCCAAGACAATTTGCAGCATCAGCAAAGCCCAGGCGGCCATCAACCATCTGCGCACAGAAGTTGGCAGCGGTATGCGGGACTGGGCCCAAGGCGCATGGCGCTGACGCAGCAATTGCATCAACAATATCACCAACAACAACATGCCACCCATCAAATGCAAGCTGACGATGGCGGGAAACAGCTTCATGGTGACGGTCAAAGCGCCAAACGCACCTTGCACACACACCCACACCAAGCTGAGCGTGGGCCAACCCCATACCGAACGGTCACGTTTCCATGAAAACACCGCCAAGGTGAGTATCAGCACGCCCAAGGTCATGGCGAAATAACGGTGAATCATTTCTATCCATGCTTTGCTTAAAGTCACAGGTCCTGTGGGCATGGCGGTTTGCGCAGCCTGTATGGCTTCGCCCGCGCCAAAGGGCGAGGCATGGCCATAGCAACCCGGCCAATCGGGACAACCCAAGCCCGAGTCGCTCAAGCGGGTGAACGAGCCAAACAACACAAGATCAAAACACAGAAACAGCGTCAAAGCTGTGAGTTGGTGCACACGTTGGGGTACATCTTGGTGGCGATGGCGCAACCACACCCAAGCCAAGGGACCCATGGCCACGACTGCAGCCAAGAGCAGCAATTTGAAAATGGGACCCAGATTGAAAAGTACGACGTCTTGCATAAGCTCAGCGCCCTGCTTTGTCCCAAGACACGGAAGCCCGCAGAAGGCGGTCCCAGTCTTTGCGCATCTTGGGGGCTTGATCGGTTTGCAAATGGGCAGGAAAACGCATCATCCAATCGCCATTGGGATCGACCAAGTACAAGTGGTCTTCCAGTTTGCTGGCAGCTTGGGGCTTTAGCCATTGCGATACCTCCGCTTGGGAAACACGCAAGACGATAGCGTCTTGCAAACCGACCAGCAAAGCGGCATCCAAAGGTGCATCGTCTGTGACAAGCCACACCCAGTCAGTGCGATCGCGTTCACGTCCCAAAGCCGCACGTGTTTGGCGTTGCAAAAACAGGTTTTGCTGGCACTCGGCAGGGCAAGCGCCACCTGCCACACTGACCAATAACCATTGTTTTTTCAGACTGCTGAGCGCCACTGTTTGGCCTTTGAG
>CALPPP020000193.1 GCA_943325485.2 Rickettsia typhi | reverse complement strand
CTGACACGTTCATGCACAACACGACCCACACCATCCAAAACTGGGGGATGCCCCACACTTTGCTGACATGCACGTGGCCTTGGGTGATCATGGTGTTGGCTTGCTGCTGCACAGGAGGTGTCCAACCTGCTGGCTTCCAACCGGTGGCAGGGATGCGGTAGCCCAAAGCGCCTGCCATCATGAAAACGAAGTAGATCAAGGCCATGACGACGAATGTTTGCCAAACACCCACTTCGAGGTCGGTGGCAAAAACCTTCATCATCTCAGCGGCCAAGGGTGAACCAATCATGGCGCCACCACCAAAGCCCATGATGGCCATGCCGGTCGCCATGCCACGGCGATCGGGGAACCATTTAATCAGCGTACTGACGGGTGAGATGTAACCCAGGCCCAGACCAATGCCGCCGATAACGCCAGAGCCCAGCAACATCATCCAAAACTGATGGTAGTAAACACCTGCTGCAGAAATGAGCATGCCGCCGCACCAGCAAAAAGCGCTGACGACACCCGCTTTGCGTGGGCCCGCCCGCTCTAACCAGCCGCCCCACAAAGCAGCCGAGCTGCCAAGCAAGACAAAAAACAAGGTGTACATCCAGCCCAGCGTGGAGACTTTCCAATCGCAGGTGGTGATGAAGAGTTCTTGGAAGAAACCAATATCGGGGCCGCATTTGATGGCTTCCTTGATACCCAGCGCTTTGGACAAGGGCAGCCAAAACACCGAGAAGCCATAAGCCATACCGATACACAAATGAATGGCCAACGCAGCAGGCGGCACCAACCAACGGTTAAAGCCCTCGGGTGCAACGATGCGTTCTTTGGACAAAAAGCCGCTCGTATCATCAATTGTTGTCATATTGTCTCCATTCTTAGAATAAGTTCTTCACCAACCCCAAGACTTTAACTGAACTGCCTGTACATATGCTCTAAAGACACATCTAAGTCTAGGGACATCACAACATTGCAGCAATATGGCACAGAGGGTAAGGTAAGCTGGTTTCATTCAACACAACTAATATGCTCTAAAAAGCCTAAAGTTCCATGCATAAAGTCTCCATCAAACCCCAGTGGACCATCAGCGACGCCAAGGGACAAAACTTGGCCCCCAGATTGTTAGAGCTGCTCTCCGAGGTTCAAGGGCATGGCAGTTTGTCCGGCTCTTGCAAAAAAACGGGGGCTTCTTACCGCCATGCATGGAGCTTGATTCGCCAAGGCGAGGCGCAATTGGGCATGCCATTGCTTAATATGGAGCGCGGCAAGGGTTCAACCCTCACCCCCTTGGCAGAAAAGCTGGTGTGGGCTGGGCACCGTATTTCAGCGCGGCTCACGCCCATGCTAGAGACCTTGGCCTCGGAGTTGGAGGGCGAGATCGGGCGCTTGCTCTCGGCTGGCGGTGAAACCCTGAGGGTGCATGCCAGCCATGGTTTTGCAGTGGAAAAATTGATCCAAACCTTGGCCCTCTCAGGCATCCGGGTCGAGCGCAAGTACGTGGGCAGCATCGAAGCGGTGGCCTCTTTGAACGAGGGCGCTTGTGAAATTGCTGGTTTTCACATTCCGCAAGGTGAATTTGAGGAAATCGCTTTCAAACACTATGCAAGATGGCTTGTCCCCAAAGAAAGCCGCATCATCCATGTGGCCACGCGGCGTCAAGGCTTCATGGTGGCGAGCGGCAACCCGCACAAAATTTACGAGGCGCAAGACCTCACCCGCAAGGGCATTCGCTTTGTCAACCGCCAGCCCAGCAGTGGCACACGGTTTTTGTTGGAATGCTTTTTGAAAAAAGCCCGCATAGACCCCACGCACATATCGGGTTACGAGCAAGCCGAGTTCACCCATGCGGCGGTGGCAGCCTATGTGGCCAGTGGCATGGCCGATGTGGGCTTTGGCGTGGAAACACCCGCCAGGCGCTTTAAGCTGGAGTTTTTGCCCTTGGCCACCGAGCGTTATTTTTTGCTGTGCAACCAATCCGATTTAGAGCGCCCCCATTTGCAGGCGGTGCTCAAGGTGCTCAACGGTGACGAGTTTCAGTTTGCAGTCAACCAACTTCCTGGCTACACAGCAGCGCACTGTGGGCAGGTCTGCACCATCCATGAGGCTTTTCCAGAATTGGCAGCGGCTAAAAAATTCTGAATTTGAAGCGCCAAAAAAAAGGCACCCGAGGGTGCCTTTTCATTTTTTGCGTAAAGGTAAATCAGTACACAAAAATCGGGTTCACAATGGCTTGAACCGAACCGGTGGTGCGGTGTGGGCCAACAGTGATCATGCCTTCATAAACGCCATCTTTCAGAGCTTGTTGGGCAACGACGTTCTCCAAAATGAAGACACCGAATTCAGCCAACAAGATTTGGTGAACGTGGAATACTTGGCCTTCGTTCTCGAAAGGAACAGCCTCCAAGCCCCAAGTGTCTGAGCCGACCATGGCTACACCCAAGTTAGCCAAATAGCGTGCACCTTGAACACCCAAACCAGGGTGGGCTGCGCCATTGCGCTTGTCATCCACGCCCAACAATTTGTGCCAGCCGGTATAGAAAATCACCACATCGCCTTTGTTGATCTTCATATTGCCTTGGCGCTTCAAAGCAGCTTCGATTTCAGGCTGATTGAAAGGTGTTCCCTCGGGGATGATGTCTTTGCCCATGAGCGCTGTCATGTCCAAGAGCACAGCGCGGGTCGCCACACCTGGGAAGGTTTCCATACCGAATTTCTTCAAGCCACTGATGCCAGTCACTTCAATGCCAGGTGTGCAGTTGTAGAAGGTGTTGTCAATGCCGATGTGACCCAGTCCATCCAACTGCGTACCAATGCCCACCCAAGTTTGCAAAATGTCATCGTGGTAGTTGGTTTTGGTGTTACCCAAGGACTGACCGTTTTCTTGTCCAGGTTTGACAATGGTCATAGAGTAGGTGCGGGGAGCAAATGCTGGCGTTTTGGTGTTGGTCTCAATCGCCATGGCCATTTTCTTGCCTTGTTTGATCAGCTTGGTGGCTGCCAAAATATTGTCTTTGGTGATGTTGTTCAAAGCGCCCATTTGGTCGTTGGGGCCCCATTTGGATTTGTGGCATTTTTCATAAGCCAGTGCGCTTCCCATGGACAAAGTACCCAAGAGGGCGCTTGCCAAGAAAGCGGCAGCAATTTTTTTGATCTTCATGAATTGTCTCCATTGGTGGGCTCATTAAAGGGTGAAACCTGTGCACTGGGCTGAGCCGCGGAGCCCTTTGCACATTGAACAACGATGCGTTGTACTTCTTGCTCGCCTTGGGTGGGCGTTTGTCTTTTTTCACGTGTGAAATTGGAATTGCACTCGCTTTCGGTTGCGAGCACCTGACCCATGCGAGGCGTAAAACCGATGAACCAAGTTGGGTCTTGCATTTGTAGTTGCGCTTGGTTGTGGCTCAAGGGTTGGCTGAGTTTCACATCGAACTCAAAGTAAACGCCACCTTGAAAGCCTCGTCCGCCATCTCTTGCAGAAAAGTTGCTCACCTCGAAGGCCAAGGGCACTGAACTTTTTCCATCTTCTATGGTCAAAAAATAGTTGTAGGGTTGCATGAGTGGGCTGTTGCTGTCGGCAAAAGCTTGTAATTCATCGGGGTCGAGAACGCTGTTTTGGTTTAAATCGATGTTTTCGCGTACCTGAAGACTGCTGGG
>CALPPP020000192.1 GCA_943325485.2 Rickettsia typhi | reverse complement strand
TCCCCGCTTGGCAAACTGGGGTGGACGAGGTTTTGGCCGCCTTAGGGGGGCAACGCGCTTGAGCGTTTGCGCTTAACGCCAGTATTTCCATTCAACGCCGATTTGTAAGCGTCGGTTCATCGGTTCATAAAAAAGGCCCGGTCGCCCTGCGCTGTAGCCATTAACTTTATCGGAGTCATCTATCCAAGTCCAACGGATATAAGGAGAATAAATACCGCTGGCGGTGCTGTAATCCAACTTGGATTGAATATATACACCAGTATGTTGGCGGTTATTAATGTCATTATTACTGGCATTGAGTTGGGATAATTTGGAGATATGTTGCCCAAGCAATAAAACACCTGCATCCATTTGCACCGATTTAACGGGCCCCAAAACACTCCAGTTTTCTCCGCTGTCAGAGAAACGCACAGGCAGCCAAAACTGGGTTGAATGGCGTTCATAGCCACCATGACCGGTGGAGGTAGGGCTATTCAAATTCAAATAATTGGAATGGGTAAGTAAAGCCAGACCGTAAGAGATATTCGTCCATCTACTGGACGACCATAAAACACGCCAACGGGTTTCAATATTAGGCACATTCTTCATGGTGCCAGTGGTGTCACTGCTGTATTTTTGTAAGCCCACCAAGGCGTCAACTTCTGATTGCGCTTGGCCCAGACCCTTGAGCGGACGGCTTTGCCAATGCAAGCCTATTTCTGGCCCCACCAGTTGCATAGCCGGTTCGGCGTAACGCTGTGCTCCCAGGCTGTAACTCCACAAACCCCAAGGCGCAGGCGCTGTTTGACCCATGGCCATGAATGGAATTAATAGAAACAAATAAACCAAGCGGGTTTTCATAAAACAGAGCAGAGTGAATGAACTGCTAAATTAATAGTTAATAGCAACAAAAAACCGCCACCGTTGTGAACGCATGGCGGTTGGCACGGAATATCAAGATTATTCGGCAGTTTTGATTTCAGCGGAGGCCAAAGTGCCGGCGGAATGTAAAGCTTGCACCCACTGGGGCATGCGACCACGGCCAGTCCATGTATTGGCTGCGTTGGCAGGATCGCGGTATTTGGGGGCCACTTTTTTGCCTGCAGTTGCGCGTTTGGCCTTAGGTGCCTTGGCACCAATGGCTTTGGCAGCGACTTTTTTCCCTTTGGCTTTGCCACCCAATGCAGCGGCGATGTCGGCAGCGCTCAAGCCGGCACTGTGGGCGATTTGAACAATTTGAGCCAAAGCTTTGTCGTGACCGCGTGACATCAAGCGTTGTTCTTCTTTTTCCAGTTTAATTCTGGCGGCGCGGATTTTTTCAAGTTGACTGACAGGACTGGTTCGGGCCATGAATATCTCCAAATAATGATTGAATCAAACTTTATTATCTCTTAAATATTAACAAGCTTATATATTTTTAATTATCTTATTAATATGAAGGTATTTTCAGTCCATTATCAGTTTATTTAAATTACGCTGTCCCTTAAGGGTTCAAGCGCCCTTAACACAAGCGACGCGAATGGGGCACAATTGGCTTAACTTATTCAACAACTGCCATGTCCAGCACCCAACCTTCTGCCACAGCCAATAGCGACAAAGCCGAAATACTTGCCCGCGCTTTGCCCTATATCCGCAAGTTCCATGGCAAAACCTTGGTCATCAAATACGGCGGTAACGCCATGACCGACCCGCAGTTGCAAGCCGGTTTTGCCCAAGATGTGGTGCTGCTCAAACTCGTGGGCATGAACCCTGTGGTGGTGCATGGCGGTGGGCCGCAAATTGAAAACGCCTTGCAGCGTCTGGGCAAAAAGGGCGAGTTCGTCCAAGGCATGCGGGTAACCGATGCGGAAACCATGGAAGTGGTCGAATGGGTGCTGGCGGGCGAAGTGCAGCAAGACATCGTCGGTTTGATCAACCAAGCCGGTGGCAAGGCGGTTGGCCTCACAGGGCGCGACGGCGGCATGATCCGCGCGCGTCAACTGAAGATGCAAGACGCCAAAGACCCCAGCAAAGAAGTCGATGTAGGTCAGGTGGGCGATATTGTCAGCATTGACCCAAGCGTCGTTAAAGCATTGCAAGACGACGCCTTCATCCCCGTTATCAGCCCGATTGGTTTTGGCGAAAGCAACGAAAGCTACAACATCAACGCCGATTTGGTGGCTTCCAAGCTTGCCACGGTCTTAAAGGCTGAAAAGCTGGTGTTGTTGACCAACACCGAGGGCGTGTTGGACAAAGCCGGCAACCTGTTGCGCGACTTGAGCGCTCGCCAAATTGACGCTTTGTTTGCCGACGGCACCTTGAGCGGTGGCATGTTGCCCAAAATCAGCGGCGCTTTGGACGCCGCCAAAAGCGGTGTCAACTCGGTGCATATCATTGACGGGCGTGTGCCTCATGCTTTGTTGCTGGAAATCTTGACCGAGCAAGCTTTTGGTACCCTGATACGTTCGCACTGACTTTCAAGGAGTGTTCGATGGCCACAGCACAGACCAGCAGTTCATCTTCTGATGCACAGGCCGCGCCACGCAAGCGGCCCAAACCCGGTGAGCGCCGCATTCAAATTTTGCAAACGCTGGCGGCCATGCTCGAGCAGCCAGGGGCTGAGCGCATCACCACGGCCGCACTGGCGGCTCGCTTAGAGGTTTCCGAGGCAGCGCTGTACCGCCATTTCGCCAGCAAGGCGCAGATGTTCGAAGGCCTGATCGAATTCATTGAAACCAGCATCTTCAGCTTGCTGAACCAAATCGCTGAACGAAGCGACGCCTCTGCTGTGAAAGCACGCCACATGGTGACGGTGCTATTGCAGTTTGCCCAGCGCAACCCTGGCATGGCGAGGGTGATGGTGGGTGACGCCTTGGTGTTTGAAAACGACCGCCTAGAGCAACGCATGAACCAGTTTTTTGAGCGATTTGAGTCCAGCTTGCGACAAGTGCTACGTGAGCAAGCGCAGTCTCAGTCTTCAGCGACGCCCACGGTGGACGCCAATGTGCAGGCCTCGGTGTTGGTGTCGTTTGTGGTGGGACGTTTGCAGCGCTTTGCCCGTAGCGGCTACAAGCGCTTGCCCACCGAGCACATGGACGCCAGCTTGGCGCTTCTCACATAACCGCGCCCAACTGCCAGGGCACAAATTCGTTTTGCCCATAGCCGTGTTGCTCGCTTTTGCTGGCCTCGCCTGAAGCGCAAGCGATGATGCGCTGAAAAATCTCTTCGCCCTTGGCTTGCACCGTGCTGCCGCCATCGACCACGTCGCCGCAGTTGATGTCCATGTCATCGGTTTGGCGCTGCCACAACGCGGTGTTGGTGGCGAGTTTGAGCGACGGTGACGGCGCACACCCATAAGCCGATCCGCGACCCGTGGTGAAGCAAATGAGGTTGGCACCGCCCGCCACTTGGCCGGTGGCGCTGACCGGGTCGTAGCCAGGCGTATCCATGTACACAAAGCCATGCGCTGTGACCTTCTCGGCGTACTCGTACACCGCTTGCAAATTGCTGGTGCCGCCTTTGGCGACTGCGCCTAAGGACTTTTCCAAAATCGTGGTCAGTCCCCCGGCTTTGTTGCCAGGGGAGGGGTTGTTGTTCATCTCGCCTTGGTGCATGGCGGTGTAATGCTCCCACCAGCGGATGCGCTCGACCAATTTTTCGCCCACCTCGCGGCGCACCGCGCGGCGCGTCAGC
>CALPPP020000191.1 GCA_943325485.2 Rickettsia typhi | reverse complement strand
CATCTTGCAAGAAGTAGAGGACAACTTGGTAGCAACCCACCAACTGCAAGCGCAAGAGGCAGCGCAAGCCCAGGCTTTGCAAGCTGCAGAGCGCAATTTACGCATCTCCGAAGCGCAATACGCAGCGGGCACGGTCAGTTACTTGAATGTGGTGACAGCCCAAGCCAGTGCGCTCGCCGCACAACGCAATTTGCTCGATGTGCAAAGTCGCCGGGCTTTGGCGGTTAGCCAGTTGCTGAAGAATTTGGCGGGACGATGGGACGCTGAAACGGCTGTGAAATGATCAGCTTGCCATTGCCGCTTTAAGGGCAAGGACACGGGCAGCGTCAATGTGCTGGCCGATGTACGGGCCTTTCAAGCCTTGTTGCATGGCTTGGTCAGATAGCGTGGTGGTGTCCACCGACAAGGCGGCCTTGAGCAAACCGCGCAGGTGAGCGGCTTGCGGGTAAGCACGCTCTTGCAAGCCCAGTCTCCCGCGCGCATCGCATTCACAGGCTTGCAACACCTGTGCGAATCGTTCAGGGCGGCGCAAAGCATCGCAGCGCACCAGCAAACGCAACACGGCTTCCGCACTCAAGCCCAAACAACCATGGATATGTCCGTGTTCACGCGCCACCACCTCGGCCAGTTCTTTGCAGTGTTGGGGTACTCGCAAACGCTCGCTGATACCGCGCAGCAGTTTGGCACTGCGACCTTCATGGCCGATGTGGCGTGGCAAGGCGCTGGGGTGGGTGTTGCCTTTGCCTAAATCGTGGCAAAGCGCTGCAAAACGCACCTCCAGCGGCATGTTCATGCGAGCGCATTGGTCGAGCACCATCTCCAAATGCACACCGGTGTCCACCTCGGGGTGGTGTTCCACGGGTTGCGGCACACCGTACAAGCGAGCCACTTCAGGCAACAAGATGTGCAAAGCGCCGCAGTCGCGCAACACCTGCAACATGCGCGAGGGTTGGTGGCCCATCAAGCCTTTGGCCAATTCTTGCCACACACGTTCGGCCACCAGCGCCTTGACCTCGCCGTCTTGCACCATCTCGACCATCAAGGCTTGTGTTTCAGGCGCGACTTCAAAGTGGGGGAAACGTGCGGCAAACCTTGCCAAGCGCAAGATGCGCACAGGGTCTTCACGAAAAGCCGCGCTGACATGGCGCAGCACGCCTTGCTTTAAGTCACGCTCGCCACCATAGGGGTCTATCAGTTGACCTTGAGCGTCTTGGGCGATGGCGTTGATGGTGAGGTCGCGTCGCGCCAGGTCTTGCTCTAGCGTGACTTCAGGTGCCGCATGAATGACAAAGCCTTTGTAGCCCGGTGCGGTTTTGCGCTCCGTTCGCGCCAGTGCGTATTCGTCTTTGTGATGGGGATGCAAAAACACTGGAAAGTCTTTGCCCACAGGAACAAAACCTTGGGCGATCATCTCCTCGGGCGTGCTGCCTACCACCACCCAGTCGCGGTCGCTGCCCTGTATGCCCAGCAATGCGTCCCGTACCGCGCCACCCACCAAATAGGTCTGCATGGTTTTCAAGGCAAGGTAAACACACTGGCCAAGCTCGTCGGTGTTTGCACACCCAAGTCGCTCAAACCCAACGCCGTGCCGCTGGCCACGTTATCGACTTTCATCGAAGCAACGTTGTCGCGGCTCATCAAAGTCGGGCCTGGCAGGTGTTCCATCACCCAAGCTTGCACATAGGCCAGCGCGTTGGGCAAAGGAATCACCCAGCGCGGGTGTTGTGCCCATACGCCGGCGTGTTCGACCAACTGCTGCAAGGTAAATATGTGTGGTCCGACGAGTTCGTAGCTGTGTCCCGCTGTGGCTGGGTGCATCACTGCAAACACCACTGCCTGCGCCACATCGTGAACCCACACGGGTTGAAAACGGGTGTGCGCACCGGCCAGCGGCACCACCGGTGCCAAGGCTTGCAACTTGGCAAACACATTGATGAAGGCGTCGTCTTCGCCAAAGATCACGCTGGGTCGCAACACTGTCAGCGCCAACCCTTGTGCCACATGGTCTTGCAAGACCTGTTCACCGCGGGCTTTGCTGCGTTGGTACATGGAGGGTGCATTCACATCAGCACCCAAGGCGCTGATATGCACCAGTCGTTTAACGCCGGCAGCCAAACACGCCTTGGCTAACTGCGTGGGCAATTGCACATGGGCTTTGTCAAATTGCGCTTCGATGCCATGCAAGATGGCGATCAGGTTGATCACTGCATCATGGCCTTGCAACAAAGCCGCCAACTGCGCGGGGTTGTGCACATCGGCTTGTACCACCGACACCATGGGCAGCATTTGCACCGAACGCGCTGGCAAGCGACGTGTGGGCACCGTGATATGAACACCGGCGCGGTTCAAAGCCTCGCACACATGGCGACCCACAAAACCGCTTCCACCTAAGACCAAAATGTTTTTCATAAGTCAGACTGTAGCGGTATTGCCGCTCAAGGTTAAGTCAACGATACAACAGGCTTGAAAGAGATAATGCCGCGATGAACCAACTCGATGCTTTAAAGCAATTCACCACCGTGGTGGCCGACACCGGCGACTTTCAGCAAATTGCCCAGTACCAACCGCAAGATGCCACCACCAATCCCTCGCTCATCCTCAAGGCAGTGCAAATGTCTGCCTACCGCGCGCTGTTGGATGAAACTTTGGCGCAGCATCCCAAGGCTGCGCTGGATGACAACATGGACCGCTTGCTGGTGCGCTTTGGTTGCGAGATTTTGTCTTTGTTGCCAGGACGTGTGTCTACCGAAGTCGATGCCCGTTTGAGCTTTGACACCGATGCCACCCTTGCAAGGGCGCGGCGCATCACCCAGCTCTACCAAGCGCAGGGCATAGACACCGAAAAGCGTGTGCTGATCAAAATCGCGGCCACATGGGAGGGCATACAAGCTGCTGCCGTGCTAGAGCGCGAAGGCATACACACCAACCTCACTTTGTTGTTTGCGTTTGCGCAGGCTGTGGCGTGTGCGCAAGCCGGTGTGAAACTCATTTCCCCATTTGTGGGGCGTATTTACGACTGGCACAAAAAGGCGGCGGGTGCTGCCTGGGACGAGACGGCGCGTGCAGGCGTTAACGATCCAGGTGTGCAAAGCGTCAGCCATATTTACAACTACTACAAGCAGCATGGTGTTGCCACCGAGGTGATGGGGGCGAGCTTTCGCAACGTCGGGCAAATCACCGCACTGGCTGGCTGTGATTTGCTCACCATTGCGCCGGAACTGTTGGCACAGTTGCAAGCGCAGACCGCGCCGCTTTCGCCCGTCCTCAGCTTGGCGCAGGCCATGACGACACCCATGGAGCGTATCGCGCTGAACGAGCAGCAATTTCGTTTTGCCTTGAATGAAGACGCCATGGCCAGCGATAAGTTGGCTGAAGGCATTCGCGCTTTTTGCACTGATGCGCGAAAACTCGATGCCTTGATGCAGGCCTAAGCAAAGCGGTCAACAGCCACGCCCTTGTCAAAGCGCAACGGCGGGTGTTTGACGCGGCGCGGCTCTTGGCGCTGGCAAGCGGCGGGCATGGCGTGCTGAGGTCCCCAAGCGAAACCCAACACACAGCCGTCATCTTGCCGGCTGGGCGTTTTCAAGGTCTGTAGCGACCGGATTTCTTTGAGTACGATGGGTCTCATCAATCTGCGATGCGAATTAAAGTACTCAAATATTAATCGATAATTACCTTTAT
>CALPPP020000190.1 GCA_943325485.2 Rickettsia typhi | reverse complement strand
GGGGATGGGCAAGTGACTGATGCTGTGGTCTAAAGCCACTTGCAAGCCTTGCTCGATAGTCACACCGGCTTGTGTTTGCGCGACGAACAAAGCCATGGCTTTGCCATCCATCTTTTGCTTTAGCTGAGAAAGTGGCAGCGCATCCATGCCCAGTGCTTGTAGTTTTTTCAGCAATGCAGGCGTCGCATTGCCTTGCGCATCCAAGCCGACGCTGACGGGCATTAGCTTGACTTGAATCAATTTGTCCGCAGCTTTTGCGGACACCTTGCTGATGTGCACCGCCAAACGCCTGGGTGTGGCAAAGGGGGTCACTTTGGATTCGCTGTCGAGCAAGCCTTGTTGTCCCAGACTGTTCACAATGCCTTGCGAAAACGCAGCGGATAAAGCGGACAAGGCTTTGGGTGGCAACTCTTCGGCTTGTAACTCTAGCAATAAGCTTTGATTCATTTCAGGCAGCCGCTCCCTCAAGGTGAGCAACCCATGCTTTAGGCGCCATGGGGTAGCCAAGCGCTTCACGGCTCTTGACATAGCTTTGCGCAACATTGCGGGCTAAATTGCGAATGCGCCCAATGTAAGCGGCTCTTTCAGTGACACTGATCGCGCCTCGTGCATCGAGCAGGTTGAAGGTATGGGCGGCTTTTAAAACCTGCTCGTAGGCCGGCAAGGCCAGCGCTTGGGTCATCAAATACAGGGCTTGTTTTTCATGCGCAGCAAATGCTTCGAACAAAAAAGCGGCATCGCTGTGCTCAAAGTTGTAGGCTGACTGCTCTTGTTCATTTTGTAAATAGACATCGCCGTAACTCAAGGACTCTGTCCATTTCAAGTTGTAAACATTGTCTACCCCTTGCAAGTACATGGCCAAGCGTTCCAGGCCGTAGGTGATCTCGCCAGTGATGGGTTTGCAATCGATACCGCCAACTTGTTGAAAGTAAGTGAACTGCGTGACCTCCATGCCATTGAGCCAGACCTCCCATCCCAAACCCCAAGCACCCAATGTGGGGTTTTCCCAATCGTCTTCCACAAATCGTATGTCGTTTGCTTTTAAATCAAAGCCCAGTGCTTCTAATGAACCTAAATACAACTCCAGGATGTTCGATGGCGCAGGCTTTAGTACCACCTGGTACTGGTAATAGTGCTGCAGGCGATTAGGATTTTCTCCATAGCGACCATCCTTGGGACGTCTTGAGGGCTGAACGTAAGCCGCCTTCCATGGCTCAGGGCCAAGTGCACGCAAAAAAGTGGCTGTATGGGATGTACCGGCACCCACTTCCATGTCCAAGGGCTGAAGCAAGGCACAGCCTTGCTTGTCCCAATAGTTTTGAAGTTGCAGAATAATTTGTTGGAATGTCAGCATAGTTTCTTCAGATGAGTCGGTATTTTAGTGACTCTGTGTCGCCGACCTCAGCCTGGCGCCTGTCACTGCAAAACCCAAAACAATCACAGAGCAAAACACCCACATAGGCAACAAGCCCCAGCGCCCTGCCCATTGGGTAAACCAAGTCACACGGCCATCGCTGGCAGGTACATTGCCAACCAAAATGGTTTGCGTGTAAGGTTTTGCTACGGCTTGAACTTTCCCACTGGCATCGATGATCGCCGTCCCCCCCGAATTGGTGGCACGAATGGTGGGACGGTTCAGCTCAATGCTACGCATGCGGGCAATATGCAAATGCTGCGGAATTACCACCGTGTTGCCAAACCAAGCAATATTGCTCATGTTGACCAAGAGTGAAGGAGTGTTTTTTTGATCGACAACGAATCTCTGAGCCAACTCCTCGCCGAACAAATCTTCGTAACAAATTTGGATGGCGATGTTTTGGCCATTCCAAACAAAGGGATCTGGCTTGAGTGGGCCGCGTATAAAGTCAGTGATCCCAAAATTGACCATCTGGTTAAACCACTTGAAGTATGTTGGGATGAATTCCCCAAATGGCACCAAGTGATGTTTGTTGTACAGGTATTCATCTGCATTGGCTTTTAGCGCGATGGCGGAGTTACCAAAACCCTTGTCTTTTTCAAAAGTAGGAATGCCGACGATGATGGCTTTTTTCCCTGTTGAGAAATGCGTGGATATTTTTTGCCATTCATCATTGGGTATATCTTGGCGAAGATAGGGAATGGCGGTTTCTGGCATGACAACCAAGTCTGTTTCGGCTTGCACTGCTTTTTCGACATACCACTGAACAGCTTGCTCTCTCAGCTTCGTGTATTTCAAATCTTGTGGAATATTGCCTTGCAGCAAACTCACGCTGAAGTTTTTTTCATCAGAGCTTTTGTTGACATGCCATGGCACCATCAGAAATAACAAGACCACCAATGAATAGGCTGTGGACTTGACTATTTTTTTATCTTTCCTATCCTTGGAAAGACTGGATGCGATGCAGGCCGCAATGAATGCCGCTACCCAACCCACGCCATACACACCAACCCAGGGTGCAAATGTCACCAAGACGCTGTCAACATGGGCGTAACCGATTGCGCCCCATGGAAAACCTGTAAAGAACTCTGCTCTGGCCATTTCTGCAAGCGTCCAGCATGATGCAAATAAACTTGCATTCCAGTAGATAGCGTGAGGCACTTTTAATTTGACATAGAGTTGCACAGTCAAGGCGTAATAGATCGCCAAGCCTCCGCACAACAAAAGAATAGCGACTAATGTTAAGACAACAGGCAATCCACCAAAATGGTGAATGGATATGTACAACCACCAGACAGAAGCAATAAGCCAACTGGTTGAAAAAACCCAAGCTAGGATAAATATTTGCCTTGGTTTTTGGTTTGTTTGCAGTTTAATTAATAAACCTGCCAAGGCGATGATTTGAAGCCACGCATTTGCTTCGCCACTCCACGGGGAAGCCAATGCATAGGCTTGCAAAATGCCTAAGGCAATGATTAAGCCATAGTTTGAAATTGAACTCAACACTTATTTTGCTGCTATTTTTTTACAGCCTTAAGCGAAACCATTTGACTGCTCCGCCTTTGGCGTGCATGACTTCAAAGCGTAATCCCGCAATGGTGATGTTTTCTCCCTTTTGAGGCACATGCCCAATTTCATGCGCAATCAGACCGCCAATGGTGTCAAATTCTTCTTCTTTGTCTTGCATCAAGTTGACTGAAAAAGCTTTGTTCAACTCGTCGATTGAGCAATTTCCTGCGATTCGGTAACTTTTATCTGCCAAGGTGTAGATATCGGTGGTGCTGGTTTCTGTGTCGAATTCATCTTCTATTTCACCGACAATTTCTTCAAGCACATCTTCTAGTGTGACCAAGCCTGCTATTTTGCCGAACTCATCAACCACCAAGGCAAGATGGTTTCGACTTTTTTTAAACTCTCGGAGTAAATCGACAAGGCTTTTGGATTCAGGCACATAGAGCGCATTGCGAAGCAAGCCTTTGAGATGGAAGTCCGGTGCTCTTTGCAGTTTCAGCAAGTCCTTGGAGTGCAGTACGCCAATGATGTTTTCACGGTTATCTTCAAATACTGGGTAGCGCGAATGACCAATATCTATGACTTGGTGAAAGAGCTCGTCGCGCTCCATTTCAATGTCAATCATGTCAATACGCGGTCCTGCCACCATGATGTCTAAGGCTCGCATCTCACTGATGCGCAACACGCCTTCCATCATTAAACGGCTTTCGGGGCCTATCAAACTGTTTTTTTCAGCTTCGGACATGACCTCTAAGAGCATTG
>CALPPP020000189.1 GCA_943325485.2 Rickettsia typhi | reverse complement strand
GGGGGCTTGTGGCTGCTGCTGTGGCTGAGGCGATGGCGCTGAAAGCGCGACGGCCGGCGCAGGAACAGGGGCTGTTTCAGTCTTTTCAGCCAATTTGGCTGATAAGGGGCTGGGGCTTGGCGCAACATCTGGCGAATGCGTGATGTCAATCAAAGTGGGCAAGGGAGCGGCAACGGCTGGCGCTGCTGGCGCTGCTGGCGCTGCTGGCGCTTCAGGCGCTGCTGGCGACAAATTTTTATCCTCTAATGGCAAAATATTGCCATTTTGATTGGTATTTGCAAGCTCTGGACTTGCTTGGCTGTCAAGCATGGTCGACAGATCGTCCAACATAGGAAGCTCAGGCATGTCTGGCAATTGAGGCAATTCTGGCAACTGAGCCAATTCAGGTAACTCAGGCAAGTCAGGGATGTGGACAGCACTCAATGGGGGCAGGGCCTCCACGATGTCTTGGCCAGCCTGCTGCATCTGGTTGGCCATGAGAACCAAGTTTTCTGCAGCAGCCACTGATTTTTTTTGAATCTTTTCAATGAGTTGTTGAGTTTGGACCTGAACGCCCTCGGCAACTTGCATCACCTGCTCTACCGCGTTTTCGACATGCTCGGCCATCGGCAGTGGCGCAGGATCGGGCGCCACAGGCTCGTTCAAACCAGGGACGTGACCGTCCAAGGCCCATCCGACCAGAACGATCAGGGCCACAGCTTGAAGCTTTTTTGACAGGTGTTTTCTCATGAAACTCACGTAAATGCTTGCTTTTAATACGACTTTGCAAGTTTCGTGCCGTAGGCGAATGCCGATTAATTGGCTAAAGAGGCTGGCTTAAGCCAGAGGATCTATCAGCGGGGAGGTTTACCGCTGTGACGTAAATCTTCGACAACTTGAAGTGTCAATTCATTTTGGTCCAAGCTTTGTTGCGGAAGGTAGACTTCCACAATCCAACCTGTTTGACGGTACACGTTAGCGACCGCTACTTTCATTTGATCAATGTCTAAAGCAGTTATTGATCGGTTCAAGAAAGGTTGAACCGCAGGGTAAAGCTCGCTTTTGCTTAAGCGGGTGTTTCCCAGAAAATAAACCCGGCGCACATTCATGCGAAACTGGTCTGGCAAGGTCATGGGTGGTGGCAAGTTGAGCAGCCGCAGCGCATCGGTGGCTGGCAGATGCGGCTTGATACTTTGCTCGCTTTGCTGCAAGAGCGAGCCAGCATCCGCCATCAGCACTGCAGAACTGTCAGCGGCACGTGCTGAAAATCCATGACACAAGCTCAGGCAGATGCCTAAAAGCAAAGTTGAGGATCGGAAGGGGTATGTTGAAATCTTCATGTTTGACATAAAAGCATGATTCAAGCCAAGTGCAATCCTCTAAGATCACAAAAACACCACTATATATATAGAGCAAAAAAATGTCCCAAGGAAAACCCAGCATTCCAGCCGCCGATAAGACCTTGTCTGGCGTTCGCATTTTGAGCGTGGCACTTAACCTGCCCGGCCCTGCCGCCATGATGCGCTTGGCAGACATGGGCGCCAAGTGCAGCAAGCTCGAGCCGCTTCCAGCCAAGGGCATGCCCCAAAAGTCTACAGCTGACCCCATGGGACTTTATGCCCCGCACGCCTACGCTCAACTTCACCAGGGGGTGAAGGTGGTACAGGCCGACTTGAAAACCGAGAAAGGCCAAGCCCAATTGCATAAGCTCTTGGCCAGCACCGATGTGCTGCTGACCTCTTTTCGCCCGTCTGCCTTGAAAAAGCTGGGATTGGCTTGGGCTGATTTGCATGGCCAATTTCCCACATTGAACATGGTCAGCATCGTCGGCTCAACTGGGGCTGGCGCAGAAATACCCGGTCATGACCTTACCTATTTGGCCGCCCATGGCTTGGTGACAGGGCTCGACCTTCCCGCCACCTTGTTTGCCGACATGGCCGGTTCGGTACAAGCCAGTGAAGCGGTTCTCAAGGTTTTATGGCAACGCGCCAAACCAGGTCGCTCAAATGGCAAGGGCGTGTTTCATGAGGTGGCATTGGAAGACGCGGCGGCTTATCTGGCACTTCCCCGACACTGGGGTCTGACCGCGCCCAAGGGCTCAGTGGGCGGTGCCCACGCGGGATACCAAGTTTATGCATGTGCCAACGGCCGTGTCGTCGTGGCTGCGCTGGAGCCGCACTTTGCGGCCAAATTGCTTGAATTGGCTGGCGTAGTTAAGACAGCTTCGCCATCGCGCGACCCCATGCTGCGCCCTGGCACCAAAACCCAGTTGGCCGCTTACTTTGCCAAGCTCACACGCCAACAGATCAATGCGCTGGCACGACAACACGACTTGCCTTTGATGAGCTTGCCCCCCACGCGCCAGTGAGTGGGTCTAAGGGTGTCGGAATGGTTGGCATTTATTTTGCTTTTCCTCAGAACCTTTCAACTCGAGGAAATTCAACATGACACCCTACACCACCTTGGTTATCCCCAACGCCACTGTTTCACCACAGGAATTGATCGCCAAAGCTGAGCAATTGGACCATGCTGGCCAAACCCATGAAGCTTTGGAGCTGTACCGTCAGTGGTTGAAAAATGACCGAACCCACAGCAAATATTCTGTGTGGTTCAACTACGGTTGGTTGTTGCAAAAACAAAACCACCCCTCCGAAGCCGAACAAGCGTTCAACCATTGGATCAACTCATACAAAGACCAAATGTCGGGCAGCAATACCGCTGTCGCGAATTAATCGTTAATCGGGGTCAGATCCCGATTATTCAGATTGCTTCGGCCTAAAGGCCTCGCAATGACTTCTCCGTCACTGCGAGGAGCGTAGCGACGCGGCAGTCTCTTATTTGGTTTTGCGAGGCGGCAAGCCGGTGTGCTGCGTCAGCAACTTACCGGGAGCAGCCTTCACCCGCCCCTGCGTCACGGGCGAAGTTTTGGCCGCCACTGAGGTGCTGTTTTTGCGCCGACTGCTGGTATAGCCCTCGGTGTTCAAGGGCTGAAAACGCGGGATCAAATGCTGCTTACCGTTGCCAATCAAATCAGCACGACCCATGGCCTTCAAGGCCTCGCGCAGCAGCGGCCAGTTGTTGGCATCGTGGTAGCGCAAAAACGCTTTATGCAAGCGGCGGCGTTTGTCGCCCCGCACAATATCCACCGCTTCACTGGCACGTCCAACACGTTTTAAAGGGTTTTTGCCCGAGTGGTACATGGCCGTGGCGGTTGCCATGGGGCTGGGGTAAAAAGTCTGCACCTGGTCTGCACGAAAACCATTCTTTTTCAACCACACCGCCAAATGCATCATGTCTTCATCGCGGGTGCCTGGGTGCGCCGCGATGAAATAGGGAATCAGGTATTGCTTTTTCCCTGCCTCTGCGCTGTACTTGTCAAACATCTGCTTGAAGCGGTCATACGAGCCAATGCCTGGCTTCATCATCATGGACAGAGGACTGCCCTCGGTGTGTTCGGGCGCAATTTTCAAATAGCCGCCCACGTGGTGGGTCACCAACTCTTTCACATACTCGGGGCTTTCCACCGCGAGGTCATACCGCAAGCCTGAACCGATCAGGATTTTTTTCACGCCACGAATGGCCCGAGCTTTGCGGTAAAGCTGTATCAGCGCCTCATGGCTGGTGTTCAAGTTGGGGCAAATGCCTGGGTAGACGCAACTCGGTTTGCGACAAGCCGCTTCAATCTCGGGTGTTCTGCAACCGATGCGGTACAT
>CALPPP020000188.1 GCA_943325485.2 Rickettsia typhi | reverse complement strand
AGCATTGCAAGTGAACAGCCATCGCTTGTACCGCATGGCTGTTTTTTGGTTGTCGTTGGCCATTGGTGGCGCCAAACATATCTTGGGCATACGCTATGAACTGCGCGGTACGCAACATTTACCTGCCGCAGGACAACCAGCCATCTTGTTGGTGAAGCACCAATCTACCTATGAAACGTTTTTGATGCCCGTCATCATGCCCAGTGACTTGGCCTATGTCTTCAAAAAAGAATTGCTCTATGTGCCGTTTTTTGGTTGGGGCATAGGTCGCTTGGACATGATTCATATCGACCGCAAATTGCGCAGCCAAGCGTTTCAAAAAGTGGTTTCCCAAGGGCGCGACTTACTTTCGCGCGGCATTTGGGTGATCATGTTTCCTGAGGGAACACGTATTGAGCGTGGTCAAGCGGGAACCTACAAAGCAGGTGGTACGCGGTTGGCGATTGAAACGGGCGTACCTGTCATACCGATTGCTGTCAATTCAGCGCGTTGCTGGCCGCGCAAAGCCTTGATCAAATACCCCGGCACTGTGACGGTGTCTATTGGCCCCATGATTGAAAGCACAGGTCGTCAGCCCGAAGAGATGATGCAGCAAGTTGAGCATTGGATAGAGAGCGAAATGCACCGCCTCGACCCTGAAGCCTATGCTGTCACCACAGCTTAAACGATGACAGCTTTTGTTCAGCTTGCACTCGATTGGTTAGGTGGCCAAAGCCTCAAAGAAGAGCCAAGCCCAGCAACTGCCCCTGTGGCTTCCAATGCCGCCAGTCCTCTCGCCTTTGTGCACCCCTTGGCGAGTCGCCAAATACAACTTCAACAAACCACCATCGCCTATGCATTTCAGCGCGTTAAGCGCAAAACCATTGGCATGTCCGTGGGCGCTGATGGCTTAGAAGTACGTGCCCCGCGCTGGGCCACAGTGGCCAGCGTGGAAGCCGTGCTGCATGAAAAAAGCGCTTGGATTTTGCGCAAGCTGCAAGAGTCGCAGGAGCGGCAAAAACAAATGCGCCACACCGTCATCGAATGGCGCGATGGTGCCTCATTGCCTTTTCTGGGCGAGCAATGGTTGGTGCGTTTAGATCCTGAACATCATTCGTTGCAAGCCAGCTATCAAGAAACATCACCCAAGTGCTTGCCTATTGCCTTGTCGATCCATGCGCAACCCGGGCAAATTCGTGACGCTGTACAAGCTTGGTTGATGCAACAAGCCAAGCTCAATTTCACGCAGCGTCTTGACCATTTTGCCCCGCAGTTGGGTGTGCAGTGGAAGCGCTTGTCACTCAGCAATGCCAGTTCTCGTTGGGGCACAGCGTCGGCGGATGGCAGCATTCGCTTGAATTGGCGATTGATTCATTTCAAGCAAGATGTGATTGACTATGTGGTGGTGCATGAACTCAGCCATTTGCGAGTGATGAACCACAGCCCGCAGTTTTGGGAGACGGTGGGCTCGCTGGTGCCTGATTACCAACAGCGGCGCCATGCGCTCAATGAGGAAGTGCTGCCTCAGTGGGCTTGAAGCGAACCACATCGCCAGCGACACGCTCCAACTCTCCTCGGTACCAAAGCCAATGCAAATGCGCCAATGATTCGCCAAGCGCAAACGTGGTTTGGTGACCATCTAGCTCACGCTTAAACAGCACGGCCATGGCCTCGACAGCGCTGACGGCATTGTGGGCGCAAGCCTCGCGCAACTCTCGCAGTCGCTCGTCGTGGTGCCGTGCCAGTTGCCCAATGCGGGTATGCAGTCCACGGAATGGTTTTCCGTGCGAGGGCAGACATAAAGCATCAGCAGGCAGTGCGTCAAATTTTTTCAGCGAGTCCAAAAACAATTGCAGCGGGTTCGACATGGGCTCTGAGTCGTACACACTGATATTGGTGGAGATGCGAGGCAATACCATGTCGCCACTGATCAACACGTTCACTGACTCGCAGTAAAGCGCAATGTGTTCTGGCGCATGGCCATAGCCACTGATGCAACGCCAAGGCTTGCCCCCAATCGTGACGGACAAGCCGTCATACAAGCGTACAAAATGCTTGGGCAGTGCTGGCACCATATGGACAAACTGAAAATTACGCTTGGTGACAGCGCTCAGCACTTTTGCATCCGTGATGCCATGCGACTGTAAAAATGCCACAGCTTGTTCGGCTTGCTGTGGGTTGGAGGGGTGAATCAAAGTGTGTGCGGTGTGAAAGTCAGTGGCACTGATCCACAATGGCACTTTCCAATAATCACACAACCAATGCGCAAGCCCCAAGTGATCTGGGTGAAGATGCGTGACAAACACACGCAGCACCGGCAACCCCTCCAGGCTGTTGTCAAATATGTGCTGCCATTGTTCACGCGCACTGGCTTGGTCAAGGCAACAGTCCACAATCGCCCAACCCTCACGGCCTTCGTAAACATCTCTGAGCAACCACAGGTTGATGTGGTCCAGCGCAAAGGGCAAGAACATGCGCAGCCAATAAACGCCAGGAGCCACCTCGGTCATTGCGCCAGGTTGGGGCAAATGCTCACCCAATGGGTAGTCAAGTTCTTTTTCGTCAGCGTTCATGTTGCGGGGATTTTGCTTCATAATTGACGTTTACGTAAACGTAAACTGTCTACATGGCGACCCTCTACACCATCCGCGAACTGGCCAAAGAGTTTGATCTGACAACCCGTGCCATTCGTTTTTACGAAGACATGGGCTTGTTGCGCCCCGAGCGTCAAGGCCCTGGTGGGCGCAACCGCATGTACAGCGCTCGCGAAAGAGCCAGGCTGCGTCTGACCTTGCGCGCCAAACGCTTAGGTTTGTCGTTGACACAAGCCAAAGACATCATTGACATGTACGACAGTCCCAGAGACACAGCACCGCAATTGGAAAAATTTGTCGAAGTCTTGGCCAGTCATCGACAACAATTGGAGTCTCAGTTGGAAGAAATCCAAGCTAATCTGGATGAAGTCAAACAACACGAACGCGAAGCCAAGGCCTTGCTGAACAAGCACAGCGCCAAAAGCAAACGCTCAACCCCAACGGTTCTTTCCGAATGAACTCCCTCTACTATGTCTGACACCCTGAACAGTCTTTTCGCCAATAACCGCGACTGGGCAGACCGTATGTCCAAAGAGCGACCTGGCTTTTTTCAAAAACTGGCCCAACAACAGTCGCCCAAATACCTGTGGATTGGGTGTTCTGACAGCCGTGTACCTGCTAATGAAATTGTGGGCTTGGACCCTGGCGAGGTATTTGTTCATCGCAATGTGGCAAACGTGGTGGTTCCCTCCGACTTGAATGCCTTATCGGTCATTCAATTTGCAGTTGAACATTTACGGGTAGAGCACATCATGGTGGTGGGGCATTACGGCTGTGGTGGTGTGATCGCCGCCGCCCGAGGTACTCGCATTGGCTTGGTCGATAACTGGTTGCGCCATGTGCAAGACGTGCGTTTGCGCCATCGCCAGCGCCTGAACCATCTGCCGCAAGCAGAGTTGGAAGATGTGCTGTGTGAAATGAATGTCTTAGAGCAAGTCGGTAATGTGGCTTTGTCGAATGTGATGCAAGACGCATGGGCCAGAGGCCAAAAAATTCAGGTGCACGGTTTGATTTACGGCTTGAGCGATGGCTTGCTCAAAGACTTGCATGTCAGCATGAGCCACTCGGCTGAGGTGGTCGATGTATTTCGCAATGCCTTTAAGCGCTATCCACGGCAATT
>CALPPP020000187.1 GCA_943325485.2 Rickettsia typhi | reverse complement strand
TTGAAAACATCCGCCCGAAGGCAGCGGCTGGATTCGCAAAAGAAGTGCTTGCAGTGAACCAATAGGCCGCACCAATGTAGCAAGCCACTAATGATGAGGCCTTGCCTGAAGGGGCGCGCAAAATCACGAACAACAAACCGCCCGTAGCAACTGCTTCAGCAAACCACTGTGCAGGTCCTGTTCTGACTTTGCTTGACCATTGCAATATTTCAAGATCAAACATGGCATGAGCTACCCAAGCGCCTATTGCAGCACCGATCAGCTGTGCCACCACATACCCGAACAAATGGTGCTGCGCTAATTCTTTGCGTAGCACCAAGACCAATGAAACCACGGGATTGAAGTGAGCACCGCTGACAGGGCCAAGGGTTTCAATCAATACATAGAGTGCAAAGACCGTGGCAAGCGTATTGGCCAACAGCGCAATCGCTATATTGCCCCCCGCCAATTGCTCGGCCATGATGCCCGAGCCTATCACCGCACACAACAAGGCAGCTGTGCCGATCAGCTCTGAGAAATACCTTCTCCAATGAATCATTTTTTGGCAAGATCTCGTGCCGTATTTTCTAAAGCCATCTTGCTGAGGCTTGCTAAAGGAAGGCTGACGAAAAGGTCTAGACGTCGTCCGATCTGATGCATCGTTTGTTTAAAAGCCTCCAGTTTTTCCTCCTCACCACCTGCGGCTTCTGATGGATCAGGATAGCCCCAATGTGCCGTGGCTGGTTGGCCAGGCCAATACGGACACACTTCACCTGCTGCGTTGTCGCAAACCGTGATGACCAAATCCATAGGGGGTGCATCGGGCAAAGCAAAAACATCCCAGCTTTTGCTGCTTAGACCCTGGGTAGAGATGCCAGCTTTATCCAAAGTTGCAATGGCCAAGGGGTTTGGCTTTTGATTGTCCCTAGGGCTGCTGCCAGCTGAAAAGGCTTTGAATTTGCCTTTACCCATATGGTTAAGCAATGCCTCGGCCAAAATACTGCGGGCCGAGTTGTGGGTACACAGAAAAAGTACGTTTAAGGGTTTTAGTTCGGTCACTTTTAACTCCTACGAATTAACAACTCTTACAAATTTCCTCGGGGCTGACTTCGCATTCATCCCCTTGGCAACAGTTTTGGGTCAAATACGCCAGCACAGCATTCATGCGGTCGTACTGCGCCCGATAAATCAGGTTGCGCCCGCTGCGCTCCTGAGAAATAAGGTCTGCATTCATCAACTCTTTCAAGTGAAATGAAAGTGTGTTGGCTGGCAGACCCAACGCTTGGGCCAACAAAGCAGGCGTTAACCCCTCGTGGCCTTTGACCACCAAGGAACGAAAAATCTGCAAACGGTTGGGCTGAGCCAACGCTGCAAGCGCTTTGATCACGTATTTATTTTCCATTATTCAATGATAATGGAAATATATGACAGTTTGACACATGGAAAATGTTGGTCCCTGCCCCTCTACACTGAACAATTTTTGGAGAGCACCACGTGGCCCACATGATCATTGGCGGCAAAGCCGTTCAAGCCCAAAGCGGCAAAACCTTAGAGGTACGCTCGCCTGTGGATGGTTTGACCTTTGAAACAATTCCTCGCGGTGAAGCAGCGGACATTGACTTGGCTGTCGCTGCTGCCATGCAAGCGCTGAATGGCGCCTGGGGCAAGATGTCTGCTTTAGAGCGTGGTCGCTTGATGCTCAAAATGGCGCAGCACGTTCTCGACCATGCTGAAGAGTTGGCTTTGCTGGAAGCGCAAGATACCGGCAAGCCCATGACCACCGCACGCAACGACATGGTGGTGCTGGCAAGGTATTTTGAGTTTTACGGCTCTGCTGCTGACAAGATACACGGTGAAGTCATCCCCTTTTTGAACGGTTACCAAGTCAATTTATTGCGTGAGCCATTGGGTGTCACTGCACACATCATTCCTTGGAACTACCCAGCACAAATGATGGGGCGCAGCATCGGGCCAGCGCTGGCCATGGGCAACGCTGTGGTGGTTAAACCCGCCGAAGATGCATGCTTGAGTTGCCTGCGTATTGCCGAGATGGCCTTGGAAGTCGGTTTCCCCCCAGGTGCCTTGAACATCGTCAGCGGATTGGGCGAAGAAGCCGGTGCAGCCTTGGCCAAACACCCTGGTATCAACTTCATCAGCTTCACAGGATCGAATGAAGTCGGCGTCTTGATCCAACAAGCAGCCGCGCTAAACGCTGTGAAATGTGTGCTCGAACTGGGTGGCAAGTCGCCACATCTGGTTTTTTCTGACGCCAATCTCGAACTGGCTGCGAGCACGGTGGTTCGAGGTATCGTTCAAAACACGGGACAAACCTGCACCGCTGGTAGCCGTTTGCTGGTTCAATCTGATTTTTATGAGCAATTCCTTTCCTTGGTCGCAGAGAAGTTCTCAAAAGTACGCGTGGGCACCCCTGAGATGAATTTAGATTGCGGTCCAGTTGTGAACCTCGCGCAGCATCAACGTGTGAACAAGTACATCGCACAAGCCCAACAAGACGGTTTAAAAATTTTGGCGCAAGGCCAAATCGATCCCAATGTGCCAAGTGGCGGCTATTACGTGACCCCGACCTTGTTTGGTCAAGTTCCTGCAGAGCATCCCTTGGCCCATGAAGAAGTGTTCGGTCCAGTTTTGGCGGCCATGCCTTTTGTAGACGAGGCTCATGCCATTGCTTTGGCAAACGGCACTGACTATGGATTACTGGCCGCGGTTTGGACTGAAAATGGGGGACGACAGCAGCGTGTGGCAAAAGCGCTGAAATGTGGTCAAGTTTTCGTGAATTCATTTGGTGCAGGTGGCGGTGTTGAACTGCCGTTTGGCGGCGTCAAGCGCAGCGGTCACGGCCGCGAAAAAGGATTCATGGCGCTGGAAGAAATGAGTACCACCAAAACAGTCATTCATTTTCACGGTTGAACACACCTACACAGAAAGAGAAACATGGAACAGCTTAAAAATAAAATTGCCATCATCACCGGTGCTGGTGGTGGTTTTGGAGAAGGCATTGCCCAAGCCTATGTGCGCGAAGGCGCAAAGATCATTGTGGCTGACATTCAAGACGCTGCGGCCAAGCGTGTGGCGGCAAGCTTAGGCGCACAAGCCAGTGCTTTCACTTGCGATGTGAGCAATGCGGCGCAGGTACAAGCCTTGGTGCAGCATTGCATCAATACCTTTGGCATTCCAGACATCGTGGTTAACAACGCTGGCACCACGCATAAAAACCGTCCCATGCTGGAAGTGGATGAAGCCACTTTCGACAAAGTTTTCAATGTGAATGTGAAGTCCATCTATTACATGACCCATGCAGTGCTGCCGCATTTGCGTCAAAAAGGAGGGGGCGTGATTTTGAATATCGGATCGGTGGCAGGCATTCGCCCTCGCCCTGGGCTGACTTGGTACAACGCCTCCAAGGGTGCAGTCAACCTGATGTCCAAGTCCATGGCGGTTGAACTCGGGCCAGAAAAAATCCGCGTCAATGCCATTTGTCCGGTCATGGGTGTGACGGGTTTGTTTGAAGATTTCATGGGCTTGCCCGATACCCCTGAAAACCGCGCCAAATTCATGTCTACGATTCCGCTGGGTCGCTTTGCCCTTGCAAGCGATGTTGCAGCTGCAGCCGTATTTTTGGCCAGCGATGCTGCAGAGTTTTTCACTGGTGTTGAATTTCCAGTAGACGGTGGTCGCACCATCTGATGGCATCTTGAAAC
>CALPPP020000186.1 GCA_943325485.2 Rickettsia typhi | reverse complement strand
GTCGCCAGCTACCCGCGTCCAAAAGGGGTAGAAGAAACCGCGCGAGCCGTAAACGTCGCCATTTTTCTCAAGACGCGCATCGGTGCGGTTAGCGTTGTAGAGGTCGGCCACCAATTGGTTGCTCACCTCAAAAGGCTTCCACACCTTGATGTTTTCGTCGGCCATTTGGGCGCGGGACTCTTCGAACAGCTCCAATAACTTGGCTGACAGAACAGGTATTTGAGATTTGAGGTAACCACCCGAGCGCAAAGAGGTTTGCAAGGTGATTTGCAGTTCGTCAAATTGGGGGGCCTTGATTTGAATGGCAGAGGGGGATGTTTGGGAAAAAGACTCTCTGTAGTAGCGCTCAGGCTTGGGCATGAAGAAATCTTGGTACAGCTCGATGTCTTTGACGAGCTTTTCTGTCGTCATGCCAAAGAAAAAATGGCGCAAATCTTTTTGCTCCATCACGTTGTCATAAAACAATTTGATGGCATCAACCAATTTTTCTTTGTTATCGGGCGTGTCCATGAGTTGCATGCAGTTACTTTCCTCTTTTATGACGATTTTGTAATGGTTATGATTCTATAAAAATTTCGGGCTAAAAAACCCGTTTCACATATTCAGTATCGTCCCCAAATGGGGAAGTTTGAATCATTTTTTATGCTTTCTCATTGAGGTTTGACGATGGTCAAAAAATTAGTGGTTTTTTGTGTGTTTTGTTTAGGAACTTTTGGTTTGGCTTGGGCCGATATGTCCGAGTGTTCCAAGCTCAGCGACCAAGACAAAAAGAACTATTGTTTGGGTACTTACTCGGCCAGTGGCACCTATTGTGACAAGATCAAAAACGGCGAACTCAAGCGGGATTGCCTGTTCAAAGCCATCCGTGTGCAGCGCGATATTGCTTGGAAACCCACCAAGTCGGCGTCCAAAACCGAGGAGTAATCCATTTCCAGTTCACATTCGCCCATTGTGTTGGTGCATGGCGCTTGGCATGGGGCGTGGTGCTGGCGCAAGTTGCTTCCTTTGCTGATGGACCTGGGCTTAGAGGTTTACACGCCCAGCCAAACTGGTGTGGGAGAAAAGGCTGAGTTGCTTTCGAAAGACATCAGTTTAGAGACTTTCATCCAAGACATCACAGACTTCCTCACCGAGCACGACCTGCACAACGTGGTGTTGGTGGGGCACAGTTTTGCAGGCATCAGCATCAGTGGCGTGGCAGACCGCATGCCTGAGCGCATACGCCAGCTGGTCTACCTTGACGCTTTGTTGTTGCAAAACGATCAAAGTGTGTTTGACATCATTCCCCCCGAGATGGTGCAAGCCAGACGCGCCTTGGCCCAGCAGACCTCGGGTGGTGTCTCACTGCCCGCGCCTGAGCCATCTGTCTTTGGCGTGACCAAGACCGAAGATGTTCAATGGGTGAAAAGCCAATGTACACCTCACCCTTTGTCTACCTATGAAAGCAAAATGACCTTGACCCATGCCTTGGGCAATGGCTTGCCAGCCACCTATATTGCGGTGACCCCACACTATGTGGCTACCACAGCTTCGCGCAATTACGCCAAGACGCGCAGCGATTGGATGTACCTAGAGATAGAGGCTGGCCACGATGCTATGGTCACTTCACCCGAGGCACTTTGCCGCCTCTTACAAGACTTGACCTGACTCAAACAATATTTGCCATGCTGATGCGCTTGTCGAGCAGCAGTTGGGCAAAGGCCTTGTAGGTGGCTTCTATGCCTTGGGCCAAGGGCATTTGGCCATAGTCGCCAATGAATGCCTTTAAAGGTTCATCCGATTTGTCCATGGGAAACGCCAGCGGTTCGCCTTTGATACCGACCTTGGCGTTGGGGGCGATGGTTTTCAAAATAGCCATGCCTTCTTCCACCGAGGCATACACGCCGTTCAAGTCAAACACCGGTGCACCCACACGCTCTTTGGCCACGCTGCGAATGAAAGCGCTGGCGGCTTCGGCTGCAAACAACCAAGACACTTGACCGCTGAAAGGAATGTCATAGGCTTGGTTGGCGGCAGCGGCCAGCAAGGCCACGGTGGTTTTGGACGTCATGCCTTGGTCACGTCCCACACCGTAGACAACGCCGGGGCGAATGCCCACGCTGTGAACACCGTTTTCCTCGGAATACACCTTGGCGGTTTGTTCATTGCAGTATTTGTAAGCGCCATACAACGTGGCCATGGCACCGCCGTTTTCCAAGGCGCCGTAAGCAGCCACAGAACTGGCATAGCTCAGTCGCTTGATGCCTGCCTCTTTGGCGGCTTCAAACACATTCACTGTGCCCACCACATTCACCAAAGCACCGCCCACGGGGTTGGCACGGCAAAACGGCACTTGCAAAGCCGCCAAATGGATGATGGCGCGGGCTTTGCTGTGCTCAACCGCGGCTTTCACCGCAACCGTGTCGGCGATGTCACCCTCATACCAATGAACTTTTTTCAAATGGGCTTCGGACATCAGCAATGCGGGGCGGCGGGTATCGGCTTTCAAATCGAAAGCGCTCACCGGCACACCGGCATGGGTGAGCAGCGCCAACACCCAACTGCCAATACAACCACCAGCGCCTGTGACCAAAACTGGGCCGTCAAATTCAGATGCAGACAGGGGAAAGTGGCTCAGCATGGGTGTCTCCAGTAAGGGGGCTTAAAGCGCTTTGGCTTTTTCGCGCAGTTGAAATTTTTGAATCTTGCCCGTGGATGTTTTGGGAATGGCTTCAAACACAAATGTACGGGGAACTTTGTAACCCGCCAGCAGCGTCTTGCAATGCGCTTGCAGTTGCTCGGCATCGACAGTGTGACCAGCGTGCAGTTCCACAAAGGCCAGCGGCGTTTCGCCCCACTTCTCATCAGGTTTGGCCACCACCGCGCAAGCCAATACGGCCGGGTGACGGTACAACGCATCCTCCACCTCAATGCTGCTGATGTTTTCGCCGCCCGAGATGATGATGTCTTTGTTGCGGTCTTTGATCTTCACATAGCCGTGGGCGTCCATCACTGCCAAGTCGCCGGAGTGAAACCAGCCGCCTTCGAACGCTTGGGCGGTGGCGCTGGGGTTTTTCAAATAGCCCTTCATGACGATGTTGCCGCGAAACATGATTTCGCCCATGGTTTGCCCATCGGCGGGTGTGTTGGCCAAACTTTGCGGGTCTTTCAAGGTCATGCCCTCTTGCAAGGGATAGCGCACCCCTTGTCGCCCATTCAGCATGGCTTGTTCGTCTAGATTTTTGTCATACCAATCGGGACGCTTGACGCACACCGAGGCGGGGCCGTAAACCTCGGTCAGGCCATAAACGTGTGTGATGTCAAAGCCCATCTGCGCCATGCCCTCCAACATGGCGGCGGGAGGGCTGGCACCGGCTACCATCCCTTTGACACGTTGCGTGACTGCCGCTTTCCAATGTGCGGGGGCTTGGATCAACAGGTTGTGAACCACAGGCGCTGCACAGTAATGGTCTACGCGGTGCTCTGCCATGGCTTGCAAAATCAACGCTGCGTCGATTTTTCGCAAACACATATGCACCCCACCCAGCATGGCGATGGTCCATGGGAAGCACCAACCGTTGCAGTGGAACATGGGCAATGTCCACAAATAGCGGGCGAAGTTGGGCATGTGCCAAGTCACGGCGTTGCTGACGGCGTTCAGGTAGGCGCCACGGTGGTGGGTGACCACGCCCTTGGGGTCACCGGTGGTGCCCGAGGTGTAGCT
>CALPPP020000185.1 GCA_943325485.2 Rickettsia typhi | reverse complement strand
GCTGGTTGATCATGAAAACCGAGGGCGCTTTGCAGCTGCGGGCGGTGGCGTGGGCCCAAGGCAGTTTGTGGCTGACCGCTGCGGGTGTATTGGCCATTTCGGTGGCCACACCTTGGGTGAGTCCACGCATTTTCGACAAGTGGTTCAGCTTTCCCAACCTGCTCATGCTGTTGCCGATTCCGGCCATGACCATGGGTTTGTTCTTGGTGATTTGGCGCAGTTTGTCTCGCTTGCCCGTGCGGTTTGCACAAGGCAACCAATACGGCGCCGGTGTGCCGTTTGCCAGCACCGTGGGCGTGTTCTTGCTGTCGTTTTACGGCTTGGCCTACAGCTTGTTTCCATGGTTGGTGATTGACAAACTCAACATCTGGCAAGCCGCTAGTGCGCCCGAAGCTTTGCTGGTGATTTTTTACGGCGTGGCGGTGGTCTTGCCCGTGATCATTGCTTACACCGTGTTTGCGTACCGGGTGTTTTGGGGCAAATCTACCCATCTCAGTTATTGAAATTTTGAAAGAAGAACATGGCCTATACCGACAAATTTCAACGCTTGGCCGACCAAGCCATGGCCCAAGTGGCGAGTGTGTCACCCGAACAGGTTGATGCCTTGGTTCAGCAAGGGGCCGTGTCGCTGGACATCCGCGACAAAGAAGAACACGACGCCGACCATCTTGCCGGTTCATTGCATGTGAGCCGTGGGAAATTGGAGATGAACATTGAGGGTGTCATCCCCGACCTGAACACCACCGTGCTTTGCTATTGCAATGCCAACAACCGAGGTGCTTTATCGGCCAACACCTTGCGTCAAATGGGTTATGTGAATGCCCATTACATAGCGGGTGGATTGAAAGCTTACAGAGCATTGAGCGTTTAAGCCCATGCGCCGCTTGCGCCATGGCCTGTCCAGTGCTTGCTTGCTATGCGCTTTATGGTTGGGGGCAGTCCATGCTGCTGACAATACAGCTTGTGTTGTTTGTCCTCAAGCCTTAGGGCAGGGCGTCTACATGGTGCAAGGGGTCACCGCCTTGGGCACAGTGGCCAACCGCAATTTCATCTCCAACGCGGGTTTTGTTATCACACCGCAAGGCGTGGTGGTGATAGATGCCTTGGGCTCCCCCGATTTGGCACAAATTTTGGTTGATGAAATTCGACGCATCACACCATTGCCCATCACCCATGTGTTGGTCACCCATTTCCATGCAGATCATATTTATGGGCTGCAGGTCTTCAAGGCGCTTGGTGCTCGCATCGTGGCGCATGAGGCGGGCAAACAGTACTTGCATTCGGACACCGCCAAAGCACGTTTGGCCGCGTCCCGTCAAGAGCTGTCGCCTTGGGTGAATGAACAAACGCAGTTGGTGTTTGCAGATGAGTGGTTAAGTGACTCGCAAGAGTTGGAGGTGGGGGGTATGCGTTTCAAGCTGATGCACATGGGACCTGCCCACACTTTGGAAGACATGGTGATTTATGTGCCTCAACGCAAAGTGCTGTTTTCCGGTGACATGCTGTTTCGGCAACGCATTCCGTTTGTTGGGCAGGCTGACAGTCGGCATTGGCAACAAGCATTGACAGAGTTGTCTCATTTAAGTGTGGATTGGGTAGTGCCAGGGCATGGTTCAGCTTCACGTGAATTTGCCAAAGACCTGCTACTTACCCAAAACTATTTGCAATTTCTGCGCAAGAGCATGTTGCGTGCAGTTGAAGAAGGTGTCTCTTTCGACGAAGCCTACCGAGCCACAGATTGGTCGGTTTATGCGAATTTGCCTCTTTTTGGTGCAGCCAACCGAATGAACGCCTTCAATATATACCTTCAAGTAGAGCAAGAGGCATTGAAATAGCCCAAAACCTAGGGTTTCTACTGTATATTATCTATTAATCAAGATATATATTATCTTAAATTAATTTATAAATTTACATTTAAGAAAGATCGATGTGAATAAATTGCCCGGCAAGATTCTGAAAGCACCAGAATATTTTCTAACTCAGAAAGACATTCAGGCGGTCAAAACCCAAGCGCCGCAGGGCCGTCGTGATTTCTTAGCCAAGGCCCTGGCGGCTGCGGCTGGCGTCACGGCCACCGCCAGTGCGGCTGCACAAGCGGCTGCCGAAGGGGACCCCAACATCCTGAACTTGCCTGCCCACGCCACCGGCTTGGGGCAGGCCGTGGCCTCGCCCGGTTACGGCAAGCCCTCTCAGTTCGAAACCAATTTGCAGCGTCGACAAAGCCCGGGCCTGACCCAAACCACCCAAGCCTCGGTGTCGTTTGCGCCCTTGCAGTCTTTGTTTGGCATCGTCACGCCCAGTGGCTTGCATTTCGAGCGTCATCACCAAGGCTGGTGGGACATCGATCCGACCAAGCATCGCTTCATGGTCAACGGCTTGGTGAAAACGCCCAAGGTGTTCACCATGGACGATTTGATGCGCTTGCCTTCGGTCAGTCGTTTTCACTTCATTGAATGTGGTGCCAACACGGGCATGGAATGGGGCAATGTGGCCGTTCCCACGGTGCAATACACGCACGGCATGTTGTCCTGCAGTGAATTCACCGGTGTGCCCCTCATCACCCTCTTGGAGCACTGCGGTGCAGATTTGAAAGCCGGTCAATTTGTGTTGGCCGAAGGCGGTGACGGTTCTTCCATGACCCGCACCATTCCCATGAGCCTCATCAAATCGGGTGAAGTCTTGGTGGCTTATGGCCAAAACGGCGAAATGCTGCGCCCCGAAAACGGCTATCCCCTGCGCTTGGTGGTGCCTGGAGTGCAAGGCGTGAGCTGGGTCAAGTATTTGCGCCGCATTGAATTGGGTGACAAACCCTACGGTACCAAGGACGAAGCCATTCACTACATCGACTTGCTGCCTGATGGCACGCATCGCCAGTACAGCGGCATCCAAGAATGCAAAAGCGTGGTCACCACCCCTTCAGGCGGCCAAGCCTTGCTGGACAAAGGTTTTTACAACATCACCGGTTTAGCTTGGTCGGGCCGCGGTGCGATCAAAAAGGTGGATGTGTCGGTGGATGGCGGCGCCAATTGGAAACCAGCTCGCTTGGAATCCCCCGTGCTCAGCAAATGCCTGACCCGTTTCAACCTCGATTGGGTGTGGGATGGCAAGCCATCCATCATTCAAAGCCGTGCCACCGACGACACCGGCTTTGTGCAACCCACCATCAAGCAGTTGCGCGAGGTGCGAGGCACGCGTTCCATCTATCACAACAACGCCATTCAATCGTGGCTGGTGCAAGAAAGCGGTGAGGTGAAAAATGTTCAAGTTTCCTAAGCTTTACAAGGCTTTCACCCCGTTGTGTGCGGCTGTCTTGCTGTTAGCCACTGAAAGCGTCCAAGCGCAGAACAATTTTGCGGGGATTGGCCGTGTGGCCACACCTGCCGAAGTGGCCAAATGGGACATCGATGTACGTCCTGATTTCAAAGGCCTGCCCAAAGGCGAGGGCTCGGTCGCCCAAGGCCAAGATGTGTGGGAAGCCAAATGCGCCAGTTGCCATGGCATTTTTGGTGAATCCAACGAGGTGTTTAACCCCTTGGTCGGTGGTGTCCAAGCCGATGATGTGAAAACCGGCAGGGTTGCCAAGCTCAATGACAGATCATTTCCTGCGCGTACCACTTTCATGAAAGTGCCTTCCGTGTCTACGGTGTGGGATTACATCAACCGCGCCATGCCATGGAACGCGCCCAAAACCTTGAGCACTAACGAGGTTTATGCGGTCACGGCCTTTATGCTGAATTTGAGTGGCATCGTTG
>CALPPP020000184.1 GCA_943325485.2 Rickettsia typhi | reverse complement strand
GCCCAGTTGTATGGCGCCGCTGAAGAAGCGCGGAGCCGCCACCAGCATGGGAAAGACCACGGCCGCTTGCCCATAAGCAGAGCTGAACCAGGTGAAGCGCTTTTGCACCTTTAGCAACTGCAAAAAATTCTCTAACACGCTGGTAAAACGCTTTTGCAAAGAGGCGCGCTCAAAGTCTGCGCCCTTGTCCAAAGCAATGGCTTCGCTGTACTCGCGCACACGCATCAAATGGTGGCGAAAATTCGCTTCCAAACGTTGCTGGGCATAGTTCAGCTGTGACATGGAGCGGCCTAAAAAGTGGCCGATCAAGCTCCCGCAAATGGCATAAATCAAGGCCATCCACACCATAAAGCCCGGGATGGTGAAGACATACTCTTGGTATTGAAAATCAAAACTGCCTGAAAGCACCCACAAAATACCGACAAAGCTGCCCAAGGTGACCAAGGCATCGAGCAAACCCAAGCTCAGGCCCACCGTGTCTGAAGTGAAGAGTTGAATGTCTTCTTGGATGCGCTGATCGGGGTTGTCGGCGCGCGAGCTGTTTTCACCCAGCGTTGAAAACTGGCTCAACTCAAGTTGGTAAAAAATGTTTTGTGTGCTCCAGCGCAAGATAAAGTCGCGCGTCATCCAAGCGCGCCAGCGAATTTCAAGCAACTGGGTCAGGTAAAAGCGGTAGACCGCCACCACGATGAAAGCGGTGGCCAACATGCCAAACATTTGCAGCTGTTCCCAAAACACCGCTTCATCGCGGTTTTGCAAAGCGTCGTAAAAAACGCGGTTCCAGTCGTTGAGCAAGACCAGCACATAGACCATGCCTAAGTTCAGGCCAATACAGGCCAGCAGCAAAAACCTGGCTTTCCAGCGTTCTTCCGAGCGGAAATAGGGCAGCGACAACTGCCTAACATGGCGTAAATGGGTGCGAATTTTGCTCAATAACAAGCTCGCAGGGCTGAACAGGCTCATTTAGTCTTTTTCATTGGCAGGGGGGGTATTTTGCACTCCGCTGGCCACATGTCCAGCGGGCACGTGTCGCGCTGCTGATTCAATGTGGCCGGTTTGGTCGTCAAAGAAAAAATCGGGTTCGAACTCGCGCAAGAATTCACCCTTGGCCAAGCCACCCAAAAACATGGCTTCATCCACCTGGATATTCCATTGCATCAAGGTGCGAATGGCGCGTTCATGCGCGGGGGCGCTGCGGGCGGTCACCAGTGCGGTGCGAATGCCCATGTGCGGTGTGCCCTCGGTTTGTAAGCGGTGCAAAGCTGCCAGCAAGGGTTTGAAAGGCCCCGCCGACAGGGGTTGCCAAGCCTTGTCTTTCTCGTGCTGCTGAAAAGCGTTCAAGCCTTGCGACTGGAATACCCGCTCAGCCTCGTCGCTGAACAGCACCGCATCACCGTCAAAGGCGATGCGCACCTCATGAGGGTGGGCCTCTGAGGCGTGTGCTGAATGCGGGTAGACCTGTGCGGCAGGCACACCGGCGTCCAAAGCTGCGCGTACATCGCTCAAGTGGGTGGACAAAAACAAATTGGCATTGAGCGGCTTCAAATAGCGCCACGGTGGCTGACCACGGGTGAAGCTGCCGCGCTGAATGTCCAAACCATAGTGCTGGGCTGAGCGAAACACCCGCATACCGCTGACCGGATCGTTGCGCGACAAAATCACCACCTCCACCCGCGAGGCATCCGCTTGGTTAAAGCTCAGGAGTTTTTTCACCAAGGAAAACGCCACGCCCGGCTTGGCAGGTGTCTCCAAGCGCTGCAGCTGCAAGTCCATGTAGGCGCGGTCGTTGCTTTGCTCGAACACCAAGTTTTCTTCTTCGAAGTCGAACAGGGCGCGCGATGAGATCGCCACCACCAGTTTGCCGTCCAAAGTGCTTGCCATAAGGTCTTTCAGGGTGCGAATTGGTTCAGTTCGATGATGGGCAGCATAACCGCCAGCACAATCAACATCACCACCAAGCCCATGCTGACAATCAGCAGGGGTTCAAGCAATGTGGCCAGTTGCATGGCGCGACGCTGTACCTCTTGACCCAAGTGCTCAGCGGCATGAGACAGCATTTGCGGCAGCTGTCCGGTTTGTTCGCCCAAGCGGGCAAACATGGACAAGACCCCAGGCAGGCGTTTGTTTTGCGACAAGGCGCTGGCCAGTGGCGCACCCTCGCGCACCAGTTCAATCGCTTGCATCGCGTGCTCACGCAGCGCCATGTTCGAGAGCGTTTGCGCAGCGGTTTGCAAGGCCTTCAAAATCGGCACACCCGCACCCACCAACAGCGCCAAGGTGCTGGCAAACCGCGCGGCGTTGTAGCCCAGACTCAGGCGACCCAGCAAGGGCAATCGCAGCCAGGCCATGTCAAACGCTTGCCGAAAAGCGCTTTGACGCAGCAGCAGTTTGAGCGCTACGGCGCCTGCAATCAGCAACACCAAGGCCGCTAACCACGTGGCTTGCACCACCTCGCTGATGAACAGCATGGCCACCGTCAGCGCGGGCAAGCTGCGTTGCGTGCTGGTGAAGACTTGTGCGACTTGTGGCACCACATAGGCCAGCAAAAACAGCACGATCAGCAAGGCCACGCCGCTGACAATGGCAGGGTAGAGCGAAGCGGCCAGCAGTTTGTTGCGCATGGCATGGGCGCTCTCGAGGTCCTGGGCCAGTTGCAACAGCACCTGGCTCAAACGCCCACTTTGCTCACCAGCTTCAATCACGGCGGTGTAAAGCTTGTCAAACTCACGCGGATGCTGCGCCAGGGCTTGGGCCAGTGGCGCACCGGCGTTGACCTCGGCGCGAATTTGCGCCACCAAGTCGCGCTGTGCGGGGGTGGCAGCTTCTTCACTCAAAGCGCTCAAAGCGCGTTCCAGCGGCAAACCAGCACCCACCAAGCTGGCGAGTTGACGGGTCCACACCACCACATCGGTGCGACTGAAAACAAGTGCTGACCACAGCACCACATCACCTCGCACATGCGGCTTGTCTTGCGCCACCGCCTCCACTTTCAAGGGGATGAGCGACTGGCTACGCAGCTGGGTACGCGCGGCCCGCTCGGAGTCAGCCTCGACCACGCCACGCTCGGTGGCGCCAAGTTCGGTGAGGGCTTCGTAGGTGTAGGCGGGCATTGCTGCTTAATCGCGGGTGACCCGTAAGAGTTCTTGTGCCGAGGTGATGCCTTGCGCCACCAAACGCTCGCCATCTTCGCGCATGGAAATCATGCCTTGGCCTTGGGCTGCCGACAACATCACTGCTTCGCTGGCGCGGTCGTGGATGAGGCCGCGCAGCGCTTCATCGGTGGTCAGCAACTCAAAAATACCGGTGCGCCCTTGGTAGCCGGTCTGGCCACAAGCCACACAGCCCGCGCCTTGGCACGTGGTACAGGTTTTGCGCACCAAGCGCTGGGCCAATACACCTAGCAATGACGAGCTGAGCAAAAACGGCTCGATGCCCATGTCGGTCAAGCGGGTGACGGCGCTTACCGCATCGTTGGTGTGCAAGGTGGCCAGCACCAAGTGGCCTGTGAGTGAAGCTTGGATGGCGATTTGCGCGGTCTCTTTGTCGCGTATTTCACCGATCATGATGATGTCGGGGTCTTGGCGCAAGATGGCGCGCAAAGCCTTGGCAAAGTCCAAACCGATGTTGGTGTTCACCTGGGTTTGCCCTATGCCAGCCAACTCGTATTCGATCGGGTCTTCCACTGTCATGATGTTGGCTTGTGCGGTGTCGAGCAATTGCAAAGCCGCATACAAGGTGGTGGTTTTGCCCGAACCGGTCG
>CALPPP020000183.1 GCA_943325485.2 Rickettsia typhi | reverse complement strand
GAACGGTAGCGCCCCTCCCACAAGGTGCCGCTGCGCCCATGCCGCTTGTTGAAATACAGCACATACGAGCGCCCTACCGCTTGCATCATCTTGGGCAAGCTGTCGTTTTGCAAAGGGGTGAGCAACAAATGCAGATGGTTGCTCATCAACACATAGGAATGCACTTGAACGTCCCGCTCCTTGGCGTGGTTTTGCAGCAAAGCCAGTATTCGCTGAAAGTCAGCGCTGTCCATGAAAATGGCTTGGCGGTTATTGCCACGCAAGATCACGTGGTGCGGGTAACCAGCCAAAGTAAGACGGGGAAGACGTGCCATGCACCCATATTAATTGGAATCTGACCCCAATTAACTGCGGTCTTCGCAATGACTTTTGGGGTGGTCGTTTAACATCCATCTGCCATGACCACCTCAAGCCCCGCATCGACTACTCCACAGCTTTGGGTGTATTGCCTGTGCGCGCAGTGGTGTGGCACTTGCCGCGAATACCAGCCGCTGTTTGATCGCTTGGCGGCAGAAATGCCGCAAGCGCGGTTTGTCTGGGTCGATGTGGAGGAACACGACGCACTGTTGGTCGACCTCGATATCGAAAACTTCCCCACTTTGCTTCTGGCCGATGCGCAACGCCGACCCTGTTTTGCGGGAACGGTGCTGCCCCATGCCGATACTTTGCAGCGCATGTGCCAAGCGGCCCTTCAAGGCGATTTCGCGCCTATCGAAGACGCCACTTGGCAAGAAGTTGTCAGCGGCCTAGCTGCTACGCAAATAGGGTGATTGGCGCAAGATCACCCACCTCACCACAGGTCTAAACAACCTGACCAAAGGCAACCAAAGGCCAAGCAGTCTAGAGAGGTCTTGCACATAATCGTCATAGCTGCGTTGCTGGTAGTTCAACAACTGCTGGCTCTCAGCGGTGTCTAACCAATCCACGCTGTAGTCCACCGTGTTGAACGCCTGCGCTGGCAAAGGTGTCTGGCCAATGAACTGCATGAAGTCATTCAACATATCGCCATAGCGCAGTTGACACCTCGCACCGCCACCAATCAGCCACACCCGCCCCCACACCGCCTCTGTCTCCACCGCATTGGCTATCGCCATACCCGCATCGAGGGTATGCACGAACTCGATGCGGTTGGATGGCGGAATCAAAAAAATAGCGGGGTCCAATATCAGCTGCACCGGAATAGCTGCACCCAGTCGCAATACCGCCCAACGCAATCCTGATTCGCGGAGCAAGGCTTCACAAGCCATTTTTTGTTTGGCGTAATGCTCCACTGGATGCACGGGGTCATCCGCTCGGCGTGGCGGAGCCAAGTGTTGCGTCAATCCGTACACATGCAAGCTGGAGGTGAAGAGAATGGCTGCAGGTTGCGACATGGAAGCAACGGCGGCGATCAGGCTTTGCATGCCCCCCACATTCACTGTGTAGGCTATGGCCGGCTTGTGTTCGCTGCGCTCACCCGAGTGTGATAACTCCGGAAGAATGGCAGCCAAATGCACCACCACATCCTGATCGGACAGTGCCTTGGCAATGTCACAGGGTTGTCGGATATCGCCCCAATGCATTCGCACAGAGGACGGCAAGCGCTTGGCCAATTGCCGGTTACGACGCGTAGGCACATCAAAACAACTGAGTCTGTGACCGCGTCCTTGCAGCGCCGCCAATGTACTTTTACCTATATTGCCCAAAGCTCCCGTGATGAGAATGTGCATGGACTGCCCCTGTGTAGTGGACAACCCAGCTTAAACACGCCATGCGCTATTGCCTAGTTCTTATTGCTCAGTTTCTAGGTTTAACAAGGGATACCGTAAAGCTTGTACATGTTCCAAGCCAAATTCTTCTAGCAAGGCCAGCAAACGTTCCCCCGCACTGCGTTTGCGTTGGCCGGTGAACTCAGCAAGTATGAGTTCGTTCTTCATGCTGTGCTCCCAACCCACCAACTCGGTGACGGTGACTTGGTAGCCCTGCGACTCCAAATACAAACAGCGCAGTACATTGGTGAGCTGGCTGCCCATCTCGCGGGTGTGCAAGGGGTGACGCCACAGCTCGGCCAAGGGGGTTCGTGCCAAGCTCAAGGCTTTGTGCTGTCGCAACGAGGCGGCCAATTCAGCTTGGCAACAAGGCACCAAGGCCATGAACTTGGCTCGCTTGGTCAGGCCAAAAGCAATGGCGTCATCGGTGGCGGTGTCGCAGGCATGCAGCGCGGTGACCACGTCGATCTGCTCGGGCAAGCTTTCATCTGCAGTTGCTTGGCTCACACTGTCATTGATGAATTGCATGCCCTGCTCAAAACCCAGTTGTTTGGCGATCTGCTGAGAGGCCGCCACCAAATCGGGGCGGGTTTCAATGCCAATCACCTGTCCCACCGAGCGACCGTGTGCAAGTTGCTGCGGCTTGAAAAACCAGTCATGGATCATGAAACCCAAATACGACTTGCCTGCACCGTGGTCGGCCAGGGTGATGGGCACGGTGTTGCCTTGGGCCAAGCGCTGCGTCAGCATCTCCATCAAAGGCTTCTCGATGAACTGAAACAGGTGCTTCACCTGCTTCAACTTGCGCCGTGAATCTTGGTTGATCTTGCCCTCACGGGTGAGGATGTGCAGCGCTTTCAGGAGTTCGATGGACTGGCCGGGGCGCAGGTCGAGTTGATCGCTGGGATCCTGGGGTTTGGGGGGAAATGTGTGTTTTGTTTTAACCATGGTTGTCTTCTTGTTCGGTGACCCAGCGAATGGCCGTCATCACATCCACCACCTCAATGCCGTCTTTCAAGGGGTAGGGTTGCGCGACTGGGGCGACCAACAGTTTTCGCACGGCCCCCAAGTCTGTGGCCGCTTGATAAAAACCTCTTGAGACGGTGGGCGCACTGGAGCGCTTGATTTCAACGACCCATGTTTGTTGGTTTCGAAATGTCAGCACCAAGTCCACTTCGGCGCCATTGCTGGTTCGGTAAAAGCAGGCCTGGGCTTGTGGCGCTGCGTTGATCAGCTGCTCCATGACGAAACCCTCCCAGCTTGAACCCGCTATAGGGTGGCCCAGCACCGCATCTAAGTTTGGCAAGCCCAACAAGGCATGCACCAAACCACTGTCGCGCACATACACCTTGGGCGAGCGAATCAAACGTTTGCCCACATTGCCATGCCATGCGGGCAAGCGGCGCACCAGCATCAAATCACACAACAAGTCGATGTAACGGCTGACGGTTTGGCCGCTGATGGCCAAAGCTGCCGCGAGTTTGGACAGGTCCAACAACTCGCCTTGGTGGTGCGCCAACATGGTCCACAAACGCCGCAAGGTGGTTGCGGGGATGCGAGGCCCCAGCGCTGGAATGTCTTTTTCCAAATAAGTGGCCATAAACACCTCACGCCAGGTCATGCTGTCGGCATCGTTTGGGGCCAACCAAGACAGGGGAAAACCGCCTCGCACCCAAAGGGCATTGAGGTCTGCAATGCTGGTCTGGTCCGTGAAAATTTCGGGTGCTTGAAGCGGCGGCAACTCCACATAAGCCACCCGCCCCGCCAAGCTTTCACTGGACTGCTGCATCAACACCCCTGTGGCCGAGCCCAACAACAAAAACTGCCCACAAGCTTGTCCCATGCGGCGACGCTGGTCGATGACACCGCGCAAAATGCCAAACAACTCGGGCATGCGCTGTACCTCGTCCAAGATGACCAATTGCTGCGCATGTGCCATCAAAAAGGCTTCGGGGTCATCCATTTGCCTTTGCGCGGAAGGCAGTTCAAGGTCTAAATAAAGTGCATCGGGG
>CALPPP020000182.1 GCA_943325485.2 Rickettsia typhi | reverse complement strand
TGGCGAACGCATTGGCGCAGTTTGGCCCTGTGTTTCGTTATCAGTTTTGGGATTGCTGGCATTGGGAATGCCTTGACTGCCTTGGGCCCTTGGTACTACCAACTCAAGCACCCCGCATGGAAGCCGCCAGACGCTGCTTTTGGCGCTATTTGGACACTGATTTTTACCCTGTGTGCTGTCAGCGCTTGGCTGGCGTGGCACAAGGCACCTTCCTCAGCGCGTCGCGCCAAAGTAGTCGGGCTTTACCTTTATAACTGCGCCCTCAACATTTTGTGGAGCTTTTTGTACTTTCACTTACAGCGCCCCGATTGGGCCATGTGGGAGTGGCTTTTCCTTTGGCTGAGCATCATTTGGCTGATCCAGGGGCTGTGGCGGGAGTCGCGCTGGGCATCTGTGCTGGTTGTTCCCTACTTGCTTTGGGTTTCTGCGGCGGGGGTGCTTAACCACGACACCGTCATCCTCAATGGCCCATTTGTACAGGCTTTGGCGTGGTTTATCCCAGTGTCAACCTAGGGTATGGGGGCTGCGTTTTGTTAAAAGATTAAAGCTGAGTCAGAATCACGGCTTTATTTTCGCCCTTAGGGGTAACTTTTATCGGAGATTTTTATGACCCGTCGTCGCGAATTCATTATTCAAATCAGCGCTGGTAGCGCCGCATTGTTAGCTGGCCGATTTGCCATGGCTGCTGACATGGTCGCCGAATCCGACGCACAGGCCGCCGCCATGGGCTACAAGGCTGACACCACCAAAGTCGATGCCAAGAAATTCCCTACCCACAAGGCCAGCCAAAACTGTGGTAACTGCGCTTTGTTCCAAGGCAAAGCGGGCGACAAAGCCGGTATGTGCCCCTTGTTTGCAGGCAAACAAGTTGCAACTGCTGGCTGGTGTAACGCCTACGCCGCCAAAGGCTAAACCGCTTTCTGGGCTGCTTGTCAGCCCTGTATCAAAACCCCTGTTGCTAACGCCTCAGGGGTTTTTTATTTTTCACAACGATATACCTGATTAAAATAATAAACCCATAAAACTAAGGGGTTTACGCTTATTGCGAACAGAGTTTTAAGACCGAGGATCAGGGCTCACCCTTTTTTACAACCCCTGAGGAGACAGCATGGATAAAAACTCAAACCCCACAGTAGCCGCTGAAGCCCAAATCGCTTCAGCCAAGCCTTTAAGTTTGGCCCGTCGTGGATTTTTGGCCAGCGCTGCTGCCGGTGTGGCCGCAGCCACCGCCACTGTCACAGCCAGCGCGAATGACAAATTCCAGCAAGGCCGTGACTGGACCGGCAACCACCCCGTGACCTACCCCGAGCCCGCTTTTGAAGTGCTGGACAAGCGCTTCAGCGGCCGCCAAGGTAACGCCACATTGCAACGCATTTGGCACGGTCAAGGTCACGACGCCGCTTTGTGGTGTGAAGGTCCCGTGTGGATGGGCGACTGGGGCTGTTTGCTGTGGAGCGACATTCCTAACAACCGTGTGTTGCGTTGGAACGAAGAAAACGGCGCTGTCAGCACTTTCCAGTCAGATTCTGGCTACTCCAATGGCCACTCACGCGACATCCAAGGCCGTTTGATCGCCATGGAACACGACACACGCCGTGTTCGTCGTCGCAACTATGACGGCACATGGACCATTTTGTGCGACAGCTTTGGCGGCAAAAAACTCAATGCGCCCAACGATGCAGCCACCACACCTGATGGCTCTATCTACTTCACAGACCCTGGCTACGGCATCATGGGCCCTTATGAAGGCCACAAGGCAGAGTTTGAATTGCCTACCCGTGTGTACCGCATCGCGCCCGATGGCAAGGTCACAGTGGCGGCCGAAGGCCCCATGCGTCGCCCCAACGGCATTTGCTTCTCACCCGACTTCAAGAAATGCTACGTGGTCGACACTGGCGCGACCGACGGTCCTGGCAACCCTGCCAACATCATCGTGTTTGATGTGAAAGACCAAAAACTCAGCAACCCCAAAGTCTTCGCCGACTTCGCCCCTGGTTTCACCGACGGTATCCGTTGTGACACCGATGGCAATGTGTGGTGCGGCTGGGGCTGGGGCGGCATGGAAACCAATGGCGTTCGTGTCCATCACCCCGATGGCACGATGTTGGCTTTCTTGCACACACCTGAAGTGATTGCCAACCTGACATTCGGCGGCACCAAGCGCAACCGTTTGTTCATGACCGGCTCTACCTCCATTTACGCTTTGTACGTGAATGCACAAGGTCATGCCTTAAGCTAAACTGCTCCTTAACCGGCAATGCTGGCCCCACAATGCGAAAGCGTTGTGGGGTTTTTTCATGGTGAAAGCATCCTAGTGAATACCCTTAAACGTCAACTTTAATTGACACATTCGCAGGGCTTGGGTTTACATTAAAGGCAGCGCACGGTTGGCTAAAAAGGCAGTCAAATGAGTTCATTGTTGAAAAATATTGATTCCCCCGCAGATTTGCGACGTTTGTCGCCAGCGCAGTTGCGCCCCTTGGCAGACGAGTTGCGCTCTTTTGTGCTGGAAAGTGTCGCCAAAACCGGCGGCCACCTCAGTTCCAACCTTGGCACCGTCGAGTTGACCGTTGCCCTGCATTACGTTTTCAACACACCGCACGACCGATTGGTCTGGGACGTGGGTCATCAAACCTATCCGCACAAAATCCTCACCGGTCGCCGTGATCGTATGAACACCTTGCGCCAGTTGAACGGCGTGGCCGGTTTTCCCAAGCGCGATGAAAGCGAATTTGATGCCTTTGGCACCGCCCATTCCTCCACCAGCATTTCAGCCGCTCTAGGCATGGCCTTGGCGGCCAAGCAAAAGGGCGAACAACGCCGCTGCGTAGCCATCATTGGCGACGGCTCCATGACCGCTGGCATGGCGTTTGAAGCCCTCAACAACGCGGGTGTGTCGGACACCAATTTGTTGGTCATCCTCAACGACAACGACATGTCCATCAGCCCTCCCGTGGGAGCGCTCAACCGCTATTTGGCGCAGCTCATGAGCGGGCGTTTTTACTCGGCGGCCAAAGAGGTGGGCAAGCAAGTCTTGAAAAATGCGCCGCCGCTGTTTGACTTGGCAAGACGCTTCGAACAACAAGCCAAGGGCATGGTGGTGCCGGCCACTTTATTTGAAAAATTTGGTTTCAACTACATCGGCCCGATTGACGGCCACGACCTCGATTCCCTCATTCCTACCCTTGAAAACATCAAGCATTTGAATGGGCCGCAGTTTTTGCATGTGGTGACCCGCAAAGGTCAAGGCTATAAGCTGGCAGAGGCCGACCCCATCGCCTACCACGGCCCTGGAAAATTCGATCCCAAGATCGGTTTGGTGCCCCCTGCCACTGCACCCAAACAAACCTTCAGCCAAGTATTTGGCACGTGGTTGTGTGACATGGCGGCAGTAGACCCCAAATTGGTGGCCATCACCCCTGCTATGCGAGAGGGTTCGGGCATGGTGGAGTTCCACCACCGCTTTCCTGACCGTTACCACGATGTGGGCATTGCCGAGCAACACGCACTCACTTTTGCAGCGGGTTTGGCCTGTGAGGGTTTGAAGCCCGTAGTGGCGATTTACTCCACGTTCTTGCAACGTGCTTACGACCAGCTCATTCATGACGTGGCTTTGCAAAAGCTGCCCATGGTGCTGGCGCTGGACCGTGCAGGCATTGTCGGCGCCGACGGCCCCACTCATGCCGGTGTGTACGACATCCCCTTCCTGCGCTGTATTCCTCAGGTCAGCATTGCTTGCCCTGCCGACGAAAACGAATGCCGCCTGTTGCTCAGCACGGCTCACG
>CALPPP020000181.1 GCA_943325485.2 Rickettsia typhi | reverse complement strand
GTGGTGGTTTCGGGCGAGCCGAACATGACGCCGATCTTCATGCGGATTTGGTTGATGAAGATGACGGTGCAATTGGTTTTCTTGATGTGGGCGGTGAGCTTGCGCAGGGCTTGGCTCATGAGGCGGGCTTGCAGGCCGGGCAGGGAGTCGCCCATTTCGCCTTCCAATTCGGCCTTGGGCGTGAGGGCTGCGACCGAGTCGATGACGATCAGGTCGACCGCGCCAGAGCGCACCAGGCTGTCGACAATTTCCAGCGCTTGCTCGCCGGTGTCGGGCTGGCTGATGAGCAGCTCTTGCAGGTTGACGCCCAGCTTTTGCGCGTACTGCACGTCCAAGGCGTGCTCGGCATCGACAAAAGCGCAGGTGCCGGCTTGCTTTTGCATTTCGGCAATGACTTGCAAAGTGAGGGTGGTTTTGCCGGACGACTCCGGGCCGTAAATTTCGATGACCCGACCGCGCGGCAGGCCGCCCACGCCCAGCGCGATGTCCAGGCCCAGCGAGCCGGTGGAGACGACTTGGATGTCCTCGATCGCCTCGCCCTCACCCAGGCGCATGATGGTGCCCTTGCCAAATTGTTTTTCAATTTGGGCCAGCGCGGCTTGCAGGGCTTTGGCTTTTTCGGTGTTGGCGGGTTGGTTTTTCAGTGCGGCTTCCATGGCAATCTCCTTGAGGATCAACGGGTTGTGGTTTCGTTCGCACCTGGCTTGAAACACAGGCTGGATGCTTGAACAGTACTTTAACGCACGAGGTGCCAGGAAGTAAACCCTATTATTGGTCAGTTTGCCAGACTAATTTTTGTGGGCGTCAGTGGTCGAAAAGACTCAGGTGCTGCCGCTGTAAATCTGTAGTAAATCAACGCCTTACCGTTCTTGGTTGGACGTTTTCATTTGGGTAAGCCCCATGCCACGACCGGTATGCGTGTGTCGCGTTAACTTTTGGGTGGCAAGTCGATTTTGAAATGCCTTTTTAAGATATCTGAAATATTCTCATAGCAAGAGCCAAAGCGCACGACTTCAAAAGTCTCAACATTCAACAAGGTAGAGGACTGCTTCCAGGGGTGGTATTTCATCAAGCCGTAATGGATGAAAATATCTGCAATAGCCTTGATTTCCGGCTCAATATCGTCGCCATCAAATTTGGTACCTGTCATCGACAAATTTGCCGATGAGCCGAATAAGGGAAATTTGTTTTGCCATGAAAGCTGAGTCAACTTTTCATGGAATTTGCCCGCATTGAGTAACATGACCAAGGTCTCGTTCTTGGTGCTGGCGTTGAGAGTTTCCGGGTCTAAACAGGTCAACATAGGATGATCCATGTTGCATGGAGCCACGGCGCCCAATGGGAGATCGTATTCGCAAGTGATGCATTCAATCACATCACGGCCTTGCGCTGATAAGCGATAAACAGAGGTCGCTATATCGTGATTTGCGACCATCGCATTTAGTTTGCTCGATGCTCGTCGCTTGGTGTTGAAAATTTTTCTCAGTGACTCCCCAGATCCGCCAAGAATGGAGTAACCCACATCCATGGGCAGTATGCCAATGCCACCTTGCCGCAAGATGTCAAATGAGCGCTGCGCATCGCCCGTAATGTCTCGAAATTGCATGGTGCTTATTCAGGTTTGATATTACTTTTTTTAACGATATCCGCATACTTCGCTAAATCACGCTTCATTTGCTCGCCAAGCAAATCGGGGGCGCCAGTCCAGGGTTCGTAGCCCAAGGCTGCCAAGCGCTCGCTCAACTCTGGTGCTTGAATTGTCCTGTTGATCTCGGTGTTTAGCTTAAGAACAATGTCGTTTGGCGTTTTTACAGGTGCCATGACACCAAACCACAGATCCACCTGATAGGTGGGGACGCCAGCCTCTGCCACAGTGGGCAAGTTAGGCATGGTTTTTGATCTTATGGCGGGGGCCACTGCCAATGCCCTTAGCTTTCCAGCTTCAATGTGTTGCTTTACCGCCCCCATGGTCATGAAAGCCACTTGGGTTTGGCCCGCCACCAAATCAGCAATGGCGGGACCAGCACCCTTGTATACGATATGAACGATGTCTGTCCCCGTCATCAGAGAAAACAAAGCGGCAGCCAAGTGCTGCGGTGTTCCGTTACCCGCATTGGAGTAGTTGAGCTTGCCAGGCGTGGCCTTTGCCAAAGCGATGAGTTCACGCACATTGTTGGCTTTGACCGATGGATGAACCACCAAGACCATGGGGGCTGATGCCAACATTGCCACCGGGACAAAATCTTGCACAGGATCAAATGGCAGTTTTTGTAAGGCTGCATTGATGGGAATGGTATTGGCTGCCATCAAAAGGGTATAGCCATCTGGACTGGCTTTGGCCACAATGTCAGCACCAATGTTGCCACCAGCTCCGGCTTTGTTGTCCACAACGATGGTTTGTCCCAAGACATCGCTTACTTTGGCCGATAACGAGCGGGCCAAAATGTCTGTACCACCGCCGGCGGCATATGGCACAACCAAACGCATAGGCTTATCTGGATATTTCTGTGCATATCCAGCAGAGGGCAGTATGCTCAGAAAGCCCGCCAAAATCATGAAAGCAAACTCAAACCTTCTTGGTGACATACGTAATCCTTTGGGTATTGTGCAAGAGACGCATAGTATGTCATCCATAGACGCGACACAAGAACTACAGCCAGATGAAGCAACCCACTAGTGCCAACACCGGATTTGAACTGGTTAAATAAATGGCAATTGGCGCAATTGATCGGCGGAGAACGTCTTTGGGAGCTGTTAAAACGCCCTCGCCAGAAGACTTGCCATTGCATCAAACCCGAGAGCGCGATATCGCCTCAGCAAACCGATCTTCACCAAAGGGCGATTAATTGATTGAAACATTTTTATATGAGCTAGGCATAGCTTCATCGATTGCAGCAACGATGGCAGCTATGCTTTTCTGAATACGGGGCCAACTGGTCGTACTCAGAACAACGATCGCAATTTTTCTGTTTGATAGGTTCTGTTGGTATGCAAGATTTGTATCCGTCGTAACAAAAACCTCAAACCCCTTGCTTTCTGCAGCGGTAAGTAAGTCACCATTTCTTAATGTTGACCATCCCAGCTCATAAGCTGTTGATACATGGTGCAAGACCAGGTGCATTCTTGATGGAACAGGTGTTCCCTGATCAAACAATATTCTCAAGGTTAATGCACAGCCATTGCACTTTTTGCGGCATGTACTAGAACACTGCGTGCATGAGCCAAGTCGACACCTGGAAATAGCTCAATAAACTCGTTGATCGTGACGCCATCTTCAAGATTTTCGAACAAGGCAACAACTGGAACGCGAGTGCCGCGAAACACCCAAGCTCCACTTACCCTATCAGGGCTAAGTTCTACAGAGGGGCAAGAGTTCCAATCAATCATGTCTGAATGTTAATACCTCGAAGGATTAAAAGCAACCTTTAAGCTCAGGTGAATGGGGTGCGGTGTCCCCAACGAAGATTACTTCCGCGCGTCATCTTCAGAGCTGGTTTGCCGCAATGCCTTGAGCCAATCGGGTTTGTCGGGGCAATTGGTGTCGATCCACTGTTGCGCTTCGTCGTCGCCCAAAGATGCCGCTTTGGCCAACAGGTGCATGGCCTCTTCTCGGTTGCGAGGGACGCCCTTGCCTGCATCCAACAAAAGCCCAAGTTCACGCAAACCCAAGGTGTTGTCTTGGGCGGCCGATTGGCGCAACCAGTACATGGCGCGCTCTGTGTTTTCTTCCACGCCATGGCCGTACACAAACATCATGCCCAGATAAGCCTGTGACAGGCCGTGCCCGTCAGTGGCCGCCATG
>CALPPP020000180.1 GCA_943325485.2 Rickettsia typhi | reverse complement strand
TGACCATGTTAAACGCCAGCCCCCGAAACTTTGCCATGCCCTTGGCACTCTGTTGTGCCCTGATGTCTTCGGCCTGGGCCACCGAGTCTCCCCGCCAAGCGCCCTTGGAGTTGCCCAAAGAGTTCATGCCCGCAGAAGTCACCCCCGCGAAAAAACCCATGGCCAAGTCCATCAAATTGGTCAAAGCCGATATTCCCCCAGATCCCGCTCCAGCCGCATCCTCTGCGGTGACAAAACCTGTGGCGCCGGTGGGCAAGCCCTTGCCTGAAGAAATGATCGCTCCTGTGTGGAAAACCCACACTGTGGTGGCAGGCGACACCTTGGACAAAGTCGTCAAAAAATACTATGCCAACAGCCCCCTTAAACCCGAAGTGCTGCGTGACTGGGTGGTGGTCAACAACCCCAATGCCTTCACCAAGGTCAACACCAAAAAGCTGCAACCTGGCACCGTGCTGAACTTGGCCGACCAAGCTGAGTTGATACAAAAACTCATGCCCAGTGCGCCAAGTAAAGCCAGCGCCCAAGTGCCCAACAGCCTACCCGCAAATCCCTTGCCCGCACCGGTGGGCGGTGCAGCGGCACACCAAGCCGGTAACTTCCAAGCACTGGTAGAACCGAATAAACGCAACTGGGTGCGTTACCCCTGATCCATCCTCAATGCTTGGCCCCGAACTTGTCAGTGCTGCCAGCCGGATAGGGCCAGTCCAGGCCGAGAACCGCACGGTCTGGGTGCAAACACCGGTAGCTCAGCAGCTAGGTCTGCGAGACGGACAAATTGTTCAAGCCACTGTCGAGGTGCGCGATCAACGGGTGCGCTTGTGGTTGAAAGATTTCTTTTTCGATCTACCCAATGGCTGGGTACTTAAAGACGGTGACAAGCCGTTTTTGCGCGTCAACCACAACCCAGGTGGCTGGGGTTTTTTGATCCAAGCTTTTCCTAATGGCCAAGCACCGGTGGCCACAGCCACACCGGTCAACCAGTTGTTTGGCTTGAACCCCACCACAGCTGCGCCGCCGACCAGCGAGATGGCACAACCCGAACCGCAGTCCAACCGATTGGGTATGTTGCTGATGCATCCGCCGGGTTTTGCCACATTTTCAAAATTACTCGGCGATGTGGCGCAAGGCAGTTGGAGCCCCCAAACCGAGATCGGCCCGTTGCTGCAACGCCTTTTGCAGCAACGCAACTCCTTGGCGCAAATGAACCCCAGCATGCTGCGCAAAGCCGTCATGGGTCAGGCGCGCAGCATTGAAAACATTTTGTTGCAAGGCCAAGAAGCGGCGGACGACCCCAAAACCTTGTTAAAGACATTGCTGAGCTTGCTCAGCGAAGAGGGCGGCAACAAGGAAGTGCTGCGTCAAGTCGAAGATGCTTCAACAGAATTTGAGGCTGCACAAGTCCAGAGCGCCCAAAAAATGCAGCAAGGCGAACTGTCCTTGCATGTCATCTTGCCCTTTATCGATGCCGACCCGGTGGATTTGCATTTTCAACGACCACCGCGCAAAAAAGGCCAAGAAGAGCCGCCATTGAGTGTGGACATCCATTCACGCAGTCGGGTGCTGGGCGAGGTGTGGTTAAACACCCAAATCTCTCAAGGCAGTGATGTGAACTTGGTGATGTGGGCACTGCGCGGCGAGGTCGCGCATTTGGCACGTGAGCGCTCGGGGGAGTTGGGTCTGGAGCTGGGCTCAGCGGGCTTGCAGCTGCAGTCGTTTCAAATCTTCAACGCCCCGCGTCCACTGGCGCGGGTGGGCGAGTCCTCGGGTACCCGCGGCTCGGTCATCGATTTAAGGGCATGACACCATGAAAGCGCCATTGGAAGCGGTTGCCCTTGAATACGGTAAACAAAAAACGCCGCGTGTGGTGGCCAAGGGCCATGAGGAGTTGGCGCTGCGCATCATCACCGAGGCCAAGCGCCAAGGCATTTACGTGGCCGAAGACCCGCAGTTGCTGGCTTTGCTCAGCCGCTTGGATGTGGGGGAAGAAATCACGCAAGACATGTACACCGCAGTGGCGGTGATTTTGTCGTGGGTGTATTGGTTAAAAGGTATGCAGCCGGGCGACGAGGCCAAGCAAGAGCCTGAAGCAGATCAGGCGGCGAAAGATTAGGCTTCGCTGTAGCCGCGCATACGGCGCAAGCGTTTAATTTGACCTAAGCGGTCATAGACCTCAACGGGACTGGTGGGGTCGTTTACGTTCAAGCTTTCCAACGCGCCACGGATGGCATCGAGTTTGCGCAAAATCAAAATTTCATTGCGTCGGTGCATATCGCGGCAAGTGACCATGCGGTTGCGAAACGGTGTCCATTCAGGACCCAATCGGTCGGCATCCTCGGGTTGGCGAACACCCGTGAGTTGCGTGAGATCTGCCAAGATTTGGTTTTTCTCATTCAGCAATTCTTCGAATGCGTCCAAGTCTTGCTCTTTAAGGGCATTGAATTCCTCATCAAGCAAGTCCGTTAAGCGGTCTAGCTGCACATCAGCATAAGAGACGGCTTGTGGTTCTTCACTAAGGATTCTTGCATTCATGGAAAAGTCCTTGGGATGATCAGATCATTTTTTCCAACGCGACAAAGTTTTCAGCAATGCGACGTGGGTTGATCGGATAGCTGCCTTCACGCAAAGCGGTTTTGATGGCTTCAACTTTGGCGCGGTCAAAGTCGGGTGTGTCGTTAACACGTTGAGCGATTTTGCTCAGGTTGACCGTGTCAGCACCAGGTGGAGGTGCTGCAGGTGCAGATTTAGTTTCAACGGAACTGTCACTTTTGCCAGTACTGGGCTTGGCATCGAGTTTGGCCGCCGTCGAGCGGTTGGCCGCCGTGTTGGTCACCCGAGTGTTGATAGATGTAGGGTCAGACATGTTGAATCCTTATGGAAAAAGTGCAGAGACTATTTAAATCTCGACATTGGCAGTATCGACCCCAAATCTTGAGACTTGAGGCCAACGAAGTAAAAAAACCGCAGAAAGTTGAAAAGAGACATTTTGTACTCATTACAAGCCGCGTGCCGTGTTCATGCCGGTGATGACCGCTGACAATGATCGACCCGACTCAGGGTTTTTCAAGCGAATTTGGTCGCCCAAGGTACCGTCTTGCTGGGCTTCAGCCCGTACCGTGATCAAAAAGCCTTTGCCTTCACCAACAGCAACCAACACTTGCTGACCGCGCTTGACCATGGTGGAGGATTTCAGGTCTTGTTGACGCAGCGGCGTATTGGCCGGCAAGTCGCGCAGCAACTCCATGTTCAGCATTTCGCGCTCGTCGCCGACAAAACGGGCTTCATAAGAGGGAACAGGCATATCGGTTTGTTTGAACATGCCGGTTTGCAAAGAGGTACCGCGCTTTAACGCCTGGGTACTGACCCAGACCGTGCGGTTGACTTGGCCATTGTTGTTGGCTTGGTTGATTTGGTTGCCCAAGGTGTTTTTCACCTGAACCATCACAAAGTGTTGCCACAAAGGCTGGGCGCAACGGGCACGAACGCTTTGTTTGTTGCCATAAGGCTGGTCAAACACGATGTCTTGGTTGCAGGCTTTGATGTTGATGCGGCTGTCCATGGGCAGGATGCTGACCAGCGAGGGATCGACTTTAAGACTGTCCACCACGAACTGTTTGGCGCCCGACTCCAAAGCAGGCCAAGCTGTGGCAGGTGCAGGAGGGGTATTTTGGGCATGGGTCAAAGAGACCACGCCAGCCAAAAGCATAGCCAGCAACGCCAAGGCGCTCAGGGCCGGTTTGGGTACTGTCTGAAAGGTTCGGCACAGCATTTGCAAGATGGTCTCCAAGGGTGTGAAAGTTTTGACGTTTTAGCGTCAT
>CALPPP020000179.1 GCA_943325485.2 Rickettsia typhi | reverse complement strand
TGTGCTGGCCAGTGCGCTGAGCTACGCTTTGTATTTGATGTTCAGCGGGGAAGTGGTCAAGCGCATAGGCTCGATGCGTTTGGTTGGTTGGGCCTCGTCTGTAGCATGTCTTTGTTGTTTGGCACAATTTGCCTTGCTGCGGCCACTCGATACCGTGATACCTGTGGAAGTGTGGTGGTGGGGTTTGCTCAACGCCACCGCTTGCACCGTGGCGCCGGTGTTGATGGTGATGCTGGCGATCGAGCGCATAGGCGCGGCACTCACCGCGCAAACAGGTATGGTGGGGCCCTTGTCCACCCTGCTGTTGGGTGTGTGGGTGTTGGGCGAGCCGTTCAATGCATGGATTGGGCTGGGTACGGTGTTGGTGCTCAGCGGTGTGTACTTAGCTTCTAGATATGGAGATAAATAATGGATTTAGGAATCAAAGGTAAGTGGGCTTTGGTGGGTGGCGCCAGCAAAGGTTTGGGTTTGGGTTGCGCCACGGCGTTGGCACAAGCGGGTGTCAATGTGGTGATGGTGTCGCGTGGCGCTGAAGCTTTGGAAGCCTCGGCGGCCAAATTGCGTGCCTTGGGTGTGACGGTACTCACCGTCGCGCAAGACATCACCACCGAAGAAGGTCGTGCGGCGATTTGGTCGGTGGCTGGAGGACCGGGCAAAAACTATGACATCGTGATCACCAATGCAGGTGGCCCACCCCCTGGCGATTTTCGTGAATGGGACCGCGAGGCGTGGATCAAAGCGGTGGACGCCAATATGCTCACGCCCATCGAACTCATCAAAGCCACGGTGGACGGCATGGCCTCACGCGGTTTTGGTCGCATCGTCAACATCACGTCCAGCGCGGTGAAGGCACCCATCGATATTTTGGGTTTGTCCAATGGCGCTCGCAGCGGCTTGACAGGTTTTGTGGCGGGTTTGTCACGTACCACGGCTTTGGCGGGTAACAACGTCACCATCAACAGCTTGTTGCCCGGCGCCTTCGACACCGATCGCTTGAAAAACACCTTGGCAGGTGCGGCGGCCAAAACCGGTCAAAGCATAGAAGCCTTGGCGGAGGCCCGCAAAAAAATGGCGCCTGCACAACGCTTTGGCCACCCTGATGAATTTGGCCAAACCTGCGCATTCTTGTGCAGCCAACATGCTGGCTTTATCACCGGTCAAAACATTTTGATCGACGGCGGGGCCTTTCCAGGAACGCACTGATGTTGGCAAGTCCTGTGCACAGCGTCTTGGACGATGCGCTGTGGCCTGCACACCGTGCGGTCGCGCATCTGCCTGGCTCCTTGCCCATGGGCGGTGTGGTGCCTATGACGCCGGTGCATGCTTTTGAAGCAACGCCTGAACCCTTGCGATTGGGCGCAGCACCCGTGACACCCGCCCAGCGCCGCGATATCGATGTGGGCGGCCTGTTGGCGTTTGTCATCGATCCCGTGCTCAGCGCTGCCGAGGCCGATGCCATCGTCACGGCCAGCGAGCGCATGGGCTACCGCGAAGAAGCCCCAGGCATCGCCACACCGCCTGGGATGCGCATGAACAAGTCGGTGCATTGGGTGGCTGATGAAGAATTGCTTGGCCCCATGTTTGAGCGCATAGGCCATTTGCTGCCGCCTACTTTGCAAGGCGAGGTGTTGGTGCTAGCTTTCAGTCGCCGCATCAATATGTACCGCTATGACGATCAAGATGTGTTCAACCTGCACACCGATGGCGCATGGCCTGGCTACAGCTTGAGCGAGGACCGTCAACAGATGTTGGAATGGCCTTCGCACATCCGTTCAGGCATGACCATGCTGCTGTACCTCAACGGTCCAGAGGACGGAGTGCAAGGGGGCAATACCCGCTTATTCAAACCCGATGGTACGTGGGTAGATGTCTCGCCGCGCAAGGGCTCGGCTTTGTTTTTCCGCCATGGCTTTGGCATGGACTCGGTGCGTCACATCGGTTGCCAAGTCAGCGGCGAGGTTTCCAAATATGTGGCCCGAATCAATGTGATGTACAGCGCAGCTTAGTTCTCGCTGGGCTTGGGTACTTGGCGTGACGACACCACAATGCCGCCTGCAATCAACACAAACGCCACACCATGGTAAATGTGCGGGGCGTCGCCCAGCAGCACGGTGGACATCACCGCGGCGAACAAGGGCGTGAGGTTGGCAAAAAAACCAGCGATATTGGGTCCCACACGTTGTATGCCTAAGCCCCAGCTGCGGTAAGCCAGCAAGGCTGGCCCCAAGGCTACATACAGCAGCGCAGCAGCCAGAGGCCAACCCCATTCAATGTGAGGGTTGCTGGTGTAATGCCATTCCAAGGCGGTGCAAATGCCGCACCACAGCAAACCAAACACCATTTGCGCCATCAAAAAATTCGCCCAGTTGCTGCGAATCTCGGGTGGGTCTTTGGGCTGCGAGAGCAACCAGCTGTACAGCGCCCAGCAGAGAACCGCGATCAACACATACACGTCGCCAATCACCAATTCCACCCGCAGCAAGGTTTGCCAGTCGCCACGCCCCAACACGCACAGCACTCCAGCGATAGACATGACCGCTCCCAGCAATTGCCTGGGTGTGATGCGCTGCTTGAACCACAAGGCGCCCATGGCCAGCATGAACACCGGCACACTGGAAGCGACCAAGGTGACATTGATGGGGGTGGAGGTGTGCAGGGCTAAATATTGAAAGCTGTTGTAGCAACCTACTCCCAGCAAACTCAGCACAGCGTAGCGCCGCCAATGCGGCCACAAAGCGCTGCTGGGCAAGAGTAAACGCCATCCCCAAGGCAAAAGCAAAATAAAAGCCAATAGCCAGCGGAAAAAATTCAGCGTGATGGGTGGCACCATGTCGGCCACTACCCGACCCAGAATCGAGTTACCCGCCCACATCAAAGGTGGCAATACCAATAGACCAATGGTGGCGGGCGTGAGCAAAGACGCTGGGGCGGGGGTGTTGTCAGACATGCGGGTGACACTCTAACCCACAGCCCGTCGATTTCATGGCAGGATGTGGGTTTTTCTTTTCGCATTAGTCCCTAGGAGATCATCATGAGCAAAGCCATTCATTTCAATAAACCCGGTGGCCCTGAAGAAATGCACCTCGTCGATGTGACGGTGGGCGAGCCCGGCCCCGGCGAAATCCGCATACGCCACAAAGCCGTGGGTTTGAACTTTATTGACGTTTACCACCGCACTGGCTTGTATCCGCTTGAGATGCCCCATGGCCTGGGCATGGAAGCCTCGGGCGTGGTCGAAGCCGTGGGTGCAGGCGTGACGCATTTGAAGGCTGGCGACCGTGCCGCCTACGCCAGCGCCCCTCCAGGAAGCTATTGCGAAGCGCGGGTGATGCCCGCCAAAAACGTCTGCAAATTGCCTGACAACATCGATTTCGACACGGGTGCGGCCATGATGCTCAAAGGTTTGACCGTGCAGTATTTGCTCAAGCGCACCTTGCCCCAAGCTGGTTTGCAAGCCGGTGACCCCATCTTGTTCCATGCGGCTGCTGGCGGCGTTGGCCTGATTGCTTGCCAATGGGCCAAAGCCTTGGGCTACCAACTCATTGGTACCGCTGGCAGCGATGAGAAATGTGCTTTGGCCAAAGCCAACGGTGCCGCCCATGTCATCAACTACGCCAAAGAAGATTTCGAAGCCCGTGTGAAAGAGATCACGGGTGGCAAAGGCGTGAAGGTGGTCTACGACTCGGTGGGCAAAGATACTTGGGACAAGTCGCTCAACTGTTTGTCGCCGTTTGGCTTGATGGCGAGTTTTGGCAATGCCTCAGGACCGGTCGCGCCTTTTGCGCCCGGCATCTTGGGTGGCAAGGGTTCTATTTATG
>CALPPP020000178.1 GCA_943325485.2 Rickettsia typhi | reverse complement strand
TTTATGGGTGTGCCGGCCCATTGCCGCCAGAAGTTGGCCTTGCCCAGCACGGCAGACATCCCCAATGGCTTCACGCCACCAACCCATTCAAATATTCATCCGCCCGCACCATTTGTATTGCGCCCAGCGCATGGCTGTGCGGCAAATGGCGCACCACCTGCACCGCTTGGGCCTGGGGCTGTTCGCGGGCAAAGCGCAGCAGAGCGCGGTGGGGTTTGAGGTCTGACAGTTTGCATTCCACCAACTGGGTGAGCTGGCCTTTGTGGCTCAGGGCAAAGTCCACCTCGGCCCCGTCTTTGGTGCGGATGTAGTGCAGAGCGCTTTCTTGGCCTTGCACATCGTGCTGCCACTGCACATGTTTGTGCAAGGCGGTCGCCACCAGGTTTTCATAGCGCAGGCCGTCGTCGCCCAGCACCAAGCCGGTGTCATAAAAGTACACCTTGGGCGCTTGCAAAACGGCGCGGGCAATGTTGTCGTGAAAAGGGCGCACCACCAAGACGATGTAGAGCGCCTCCAGAATGTCGAGGTATTTTTTGAGCGTGACGGGTGACACCGCCAGATCGCGCCCAATGCTGGCCAGCGACAGGGGCGAGCCCACGCGCGAGCGCAGCAGTTCGGCAAACAGGCGAATGGCGTTGACTTCTTGGATGCGCGAAAACTCCAGCACATCGTTGCGAACCAGGCCGTCAAAGTATTGCCTGCGCCAGCGTTCGGCTAGCTCGTTGTCGGGGGCCAGGCAGGGCTCAGGAAAGCCGCCGCGCTCTAGCAAATGCGTGAGCGCCGTATCCGGTGTGGCGCCGGTTTGTTCGCACCATTCGCGCACGGATATGGGGTGCAGCCGCAGCCCAAAGAAGCGCCCAGCCAAAGACTCCCCGCTTTGTCTAAAGGTGTCCATGCGGGCGCTGCCGGTCACCAGCAGTTGCAGGGTGGCGGGTTTGCCGTCCACCACGCCTTTGAGCCAGGTTTTCCAGTCGGGCATTTTGTGGATTTCATCGAGCACCAGCAGGGGCGCCTGTGGGTTCCAGCGTTGGTGCAGGATGATGGCCCGGTCGGCTGGCACGTCGTAGTTGAGGTATTGCCCACCTTGCTGTGCGATGAGCTGGCGGCTGAGCGTGGTTTTACCAACCTGGCGCGGGCCGGTCAGGAACACCATTTTTTGGGTCAGGTCAGCCTGTACACGGTCATCAAGGTAGCGTTTCATGGCGTCATTTTACGACCAAATGATGTATGTTTATTAAAAAGTCGCGACTAAATTAAAATGTTGTGTGGTTTGGTCGCTATTTATTTGTGGGTACATTCACCGCATGCAAATGCTTGTTGATGCAGCCCCATTGCTCTACACCTACCGCCGCTGCCCTTACGCCATGCGTGCTCGCATGGCTTTGTTGCAAGCGGGCGTGGCCTACCAAGCGCATGAATTGACCTCATTGCGTGACAAGCCCGCTGACATGCTGGCCTTGTCGCCCAAAGGTACCGTGCCGGTGCTGGTCTTGGCGAATGGCGAGGTGCTGGAACAAAGCTGGGACATCATGCGCTGGGCATTTGCACAGAGCGGCGACAAAGACACTTGGTGGGCGAGGGAGCAAACCCCTGAAAACCAAGCCCTGTTAGCGCTTTGCGATGGTGAGTTCAAACACCATCTGGACAGAACCAAATACCCACAGCGTTACAGCGATGCCCAAAGCACTGAGCACCATGCCAGACAAGCTGTTGCGGTGCTGCTTGAGCCCTTGGAAGCTCAGCTGAAAGTCCACGCACAACTTGGTGGGGCTACACCTTGTGCAGCTGACATCGCCATCTTTCCATTTGTGCGCCAATTTGCAGCAGTCGACCCAGCTTGGTTTGACGCCTTGCCTTTGCCGGCTGTAAAGGCTTGGCTGGCAGGGTGGCTGAAGCATGCTTTGTTTGAAACCGCAATGGTCAAAACAGCGACTAGCCGACAAACAGGCCAGGTGCCATAAAGCTTGTCATCGCTCTCAGTATTTTTCCGGCACCATCATCTGTTCTGGTACAGGGTTGCGAATGTAATCTGGGTTTCGTACTCTTGCGGGTAGGGCAATTTCCGCATGCTCAATCTCATGGTAATTAAACTGAGAGAGTAAATGGTTAATGCAGTTGAGTCGGGCGCGTTTTTTATCGACAGCCTGAACAACCCACCATGGAGCTTCTGGGATGTGGGTGCGCTCAATCATTGTTTCCTTAGCGCGTGTGTAGTCTTCCCAGCGTCGTCGACTCTCCAAGTCCATTGGACTGAGCTTCCACTGCTTCAAAGGATCATGAATGCGACCCAGAAAGCGGGCGTGTTGTTCATCATCTGTGATGGAAAACCAATACTTCAACAAGATGATTCCGCTTCGCACCAGCATTTTTTCAAATTCAGGGACTGTCCTGAAGAACTCTTCGTATTCATCCTCAGTGCAAAAGCCCATGACCCGCTCAACCCCTGCGCGGTTGTACCAGCTTCGGTCAAACAGCACGATTTCGCCTGCTGCAGGCAGGTGCGTGACGTATCTTTGAAAGTACCACTGTGTGCGTTCTCTGTCGTTAGGTGCAGGAAGCGCTGCGACCCTGCAAACACGGGGATTAAGTCTTTGGGTGATGCGCTTGATAACGCCCCCTTTTCCTGCGGCATCGCGTCCTTCAAAAAGAATCACCACTTTTTGCTTGCTGGCTACAACCCAGTCTTGGAGTTTGACAAGTTCGCCTTGTAAACGTAGCAGTTCACGAAAATAAATGGCCCGGCTTTTTTTCTCTTCTTCAGTAGCAAAGAGATTGTTTTCGTTCCCACCATCGTCAATGGCCATCTCCAATTCTTCGTCGATGGAATCTAAGATGTCGTCTCTGATTTTTTTCAATTGCGCTGCATCAAGTTGGGATTTGGCTTCCATACTTCACCTTTGATTGTTAGATTCACGTTATATGCCGTGATCATTAAGGCTTTATGACGCAGTAGAGCGAAAGTCACTTTAAGATTTGAGTTGACCTAAATCAGCAAACTGCGCAGCCAAATCGCTTTCACCATGTTCGAGGACAAAATACCTAAACGCTTCAGCCGCAGGGGAAAGCAACTTTGACAGCGCATGTACCACGTGCCAAGCTCGCACCACAGGCGAATTGCGTACATCCAAGATGCATAACTGCTTGGTTTGTAACTCCAGTCCAATGGTGTGCAGTGATAAAAAACTCAAGCCCAAATTCGCTTTCACAGCTTGTTTGATGGCATCGTTGCTTTGCAGTTCCATGGAAAAACGTGGTTGAAATCGTGCTTGTGTAAAAAACGCCTCCATGGCGCTGCGTGTGCCCGATCCAGGTTCGCGAACAATGAACGATTGCTGGCGAAAATCCTCGGCTTGCAAGCCTGACTCGCCTGCCAAAGGGTGATCGGGCGACGCCACAAACACCAAGGGGTTGGCGGCAAACGGTTCAGCACGGGTGGGGATTTCAGACGGTGGGCTGCCCATGATGGCAATATCCACCTCGCTGTTTTGCAGCCAGTTCACCAATGCGCTGCGGTTGCCGACATTCAGCACCAACTCAATACCCTCGTGCTCTTTTAAAAATTTGCGCAACAAGGCGGGGATGAAATAGGTGGTGGTGTCCACCATGCCGATGGTCAGCTTGCCTGTCTCGATGCGCTGTAAACGTGCCGCGGCGTCCTCGGCGTCTTTGAGCAGGGCCAGCATCTTGCGGGCATACACCAGCATGTACTCGCCACTGGTGGTCAAAGACACTTTTCGACCCTGTCGCTCGAACAAGGGCATGCCCACTTCCGCTTCTAACTCCTTGATTTGCATGGTAATTGCAGGCGCAGACACGTGCAAAGTTTC
>CALPPP020000177.1 GCA_943325485.2 Rickettsia typhi | reverse complement strand
GTGTACACACGTGTGCAAACGCCGCGGCGCTGGGGCGAGTTTTGCATCGCAGGGCTTTTGGACTTGGTCTTCTCGACTTCACGTCCGTGGCGCACCAATTGATTGATGGTTGGCATTGAAAACGTCCTTCAACGTTTGAAACAGGTTGTTCGGTTAATTTCCGAAAAGCCTGACAGTATACCAGCGGCTTGACTGCGCTGGCAAGCGGTCAAGTTAGCGAGCGCCTACCTCACCCATAACTTAAGCGTGTCATAGGTTCTGCCAAACCATCCCGCCTCTGGGACGGGTTTGAGCGCCAATAAAGGCATTTCACTCAGCGGTGTTTGGTCTAAAAAAACCTTAAGTGTCGCAACAGATTGGTGCATTTGCAAAGGCGCATACAAGGGATCGGGGCGTAAAACCTGGGTTTTGATACGCGCAGCCTGACCTTGTGGCACAGCCACCACAATGGCTTGCGGGCGACCCAAAGGCACGTTGTCGGCCAAACCTTTCCAAACCAATGGCGTCAATACAGCCTGGTTGGCATCGAACAATTTGATGCCGTCATAGGCTGTATAGCCCCAATTGAGAAGCTTTTGCGCTTCTTCGGCACGGGCGTTTTCGCTGCTGGCACCCAGCACAATCACCAACAAGCGTCGAGCGGGCAAATTGGGGAAGTCGCGCTTGGCGGTGGCCACCAAGCAATAGCCTGCAGCATCGGTGTGGCCGGTTTTCAAGCCGTCTACTGTCGGGTCACGAAACAGCAGCAAGTTGCGATTGGTGTCGTTGGCGGCAGGGGTGCCCGGGTATCGGTATTTTTGGATCGCGTAGTAGCCAACAAAGCTTGGGAAATCCTGCATCAAGCGGGTGGCCAACAGGGACAAATCGCGCGCAGTGGTGATATGCCCCGCCTCGGTCAAGCCTTCAGGGTTTTTGTAAGTGGTGCCGTTCATGCCCAAGGCCTTGGCCTGAGCGTTCATCATGGCCACAAAATGTGCTTTGGTGCCGCCTACGCCTTCGGCCAAAGCCATGGTGGCATCGTTGCCCGACTGAACAATCATGCCTTTGATGAGGTCCTCTACCGGCACTTGCATTTTGGGGTCGATGAACATGCGTGAACCGGGCATTTTCCAAGCGGCTTCACTTACGGAAAAGGTTTGTTGCAGGGTGATTTTTTTAGACCGCAAGGCATCAAAAACCAAATAAGCCGTCATCAGCTTGGTCAAAGAAGCTGGCTCAATGGGCGCGTCGGCTTGGCGTTGTGCCAGCACTTGTGAAGCGGTGATATCGACCAACAAATAGGCTTTGGCGGCAATTTCAGGCGGCTCTGGCGTTTGCGCAAAGACATTGGCCCATGAGCCGGCCAACAACAACACACACACACGCAACAAATTCATAGCTTTACCCACGGAGAAAAATGCTTGTCATGCTCGCAAGTGCCGCAAGACCAATGACTTCAACAGGGGCAATTGTCCATGAAAGAAATGACCACACGCTGGCACCACCATCACAGGCAAGCCTTGGGGCGCTGCCCATTGCAACACGGCGGGCAAAGCAACCGTGTCGTCGCTCTCACCGTGCACCACCAATGTTTGGTCATGCAAGTCAGCTGGCAAAGGGGTGGGGTTGAAATGGGTGACAGCAGTGCCCACCAAAAGAATTTTTTGTAAGCGCTGGGTGGGCCACAGTTGTGAAATCGTCTGACAAGCAACGAAAGCGCCGAAAGAAAACCCCGCCAAAGCCAAAGGACCCTCGGGCGCAAGTTGGCGCAAAGCTTCAATGACATCCTCGGTTTCGCCCAGTCCCCCGTCGTAGATGCCCTCGCTTTGCCCCACCCCGCGAAAGTTGAACCGCAAACAATCCCAACCCGATTGCAAAAAGGCGCGTGACAAGGTCTGCACCACCTTGTTGTCCATGGTGCCGCCAAACAAAGGGTGGGGATGGGCGACATAAGCCAAGCCTTTGGCTGGTGTGGCTGCTTTTTCTAATACGGCTTGGTGACGCCCGCCTGGCAAGTCAAGCCATAGCGCTTGCGCAGAAGCGGCCATGGCTAGCGGCCGACGTCCGGATCGATTCGAAGACGCTCCACCACTTGTCCTTGCTGAAGGTGCGAGCTGATGATTTCATCAATATCGTGTTTGTCAACATAGGTGTACCAAACGGCTTCGGGGTAAACCACCAAGACAGGGCCGCCAGCACAACGGTCTAAACAACCAGCTTGGTTGATGCGCACACCCCCCGCACCATGGAGCCCCAAGGCTTTGACCTGGGTTTTGCAATGCTTCCATGCATCCTGTGCTTGGTGATTAGCGCAGCAAGACTCTGGCGCTTCACGCTGGTTCAAGCAAAAAAATACGTGGTGTTTGAAATAGCTGTCTTGGTTCATGCGCTGGATTCTAGGATGCCTCGGCATGTGTTGCGTCCCTGAGCAGGTGCAACACCCCCCATGCCAACAAGGCAAAAGGCCAACCCCAACTCAGCCACTCGCTCAGGCCATGGAAACGTATGAATTTCCCCTGCTCCCAAGTTTGAACGGTTTGGGCGAAATAGGTGCTTGACGGAACCAGGTTCACCACACCCAGAACGCCCATTTGTACCAGCAACATGAAGCGCAACATCACCACGGCAGACAACCTCACAAGCAATAAGGCGCTGAGCCAACCCAAGCCTAGACCCGCTGCAGTCAAAGGGGTTAACCAAAAAAAGGTGTGCTCTGGGCCATAGGTCACCGAAGCCGATAAAGTGTTGCTGAGAAGCGCCAACACCACCACCAAACTCACCCAAGACAAGCGCTGCCAAGGCTCGCGCACCACCGCCATCCCTAACAAAGCAGCCACACACAAACTGCCAGCAATGCTCAGCATTTCCACCCAACTGGGCAAAGGAGCGAGCGAGAAAAGCGCTTGGGAGAGTTGCGTTGGCCAAGTCTCATTGGGCAAGACCTCTTCGAGCAAAACCAGCATTTTTTCGGCCACATTGCCTAAGCCTAAAAACACGGGCGTTGGAAACAACAGCGCAAGCGGCCATAAAGCCATCAAGACCAAGCTGCCGCTGGCATGGGGCTGCAGCCATCGCTTGCGAAATTGAACCCAGCGGTAAAGCCAGCCGCGTCGCTCCAGCCAAGCCGACAACACCGCCCCCGTCAAGCCACCCACACTGTTGAGCATCCAATCGACTTGAGAGGGCACCCGCTGGGGTAAATAGCTTTGCGAACACTCCATGAGGAAAGACAAGCCCAATGCGCCCAAAAAGCCCAGCAATACTGCCGCCCAGCGCGGTTTGGCACTGCGCAACATGGCCAAACTCAGCCAAAAACCCAGGGGCATATAGCCCAAGAGATTGCTCCCCATATCGAAAACGGTTTGGTATTTGGGCCAAGGGGCACTGACAAAAGACCATGGCGCGATGTCTTGGTTACGCCAGTCTTCAAAAGGGTACAAGCTGGCATAACAAATCACCAGCACACACAGCCAAGCCAAGGGCCAAGCCGTGGTGCGGCGTTGCAAAGGTTTCATCTGCACTTAAAAGGGTTTGAGCACCACCAACAGCACAGCGGCCACCATCAGCAGCACAGGGGCTTCGTTGAACCAGCGGTACCACACATGGGAATGCGAAGCTTCACCTGACTCAAAGTGTTTAAGGTGGCGCAAGCACAAATAGTGGTAGCCCAAGGCAAGGGCCACCACGACCAATTTAAGGCTCATCCAATCGGCTTGCGGGTTGCTGCCTATGCCGTAGCCCAACCACAGCCACAAACCCAGTCCCAAGGCAGGCACCATCAGAATGGTCATGAAGCGCATGAGTTTTCGCGCCATCAACAGCAAGCGTTCCCTCTCGGCGGCAGAATCGGGCG
>CALPPP020000176.1 GCA_943325485.2 Rickettsia typhi | reverse complement strand
TCTCCCGTCATCGCGAAGTGCCGTCATTGCGAGCGTAGCGACGCAATCCTAGCCTCGTGAGGTGCGGGTCGAGGCCGAGCCTGCGGTACGTGCCGAGGGATTGCTTCGCTACGCTCGCAATGACGGCACTTCGCAATGACGGCACTTAGCAATAACGGCACTTCGCAATGACGGGAGATTGCTTCGCTACGCTCGCAATGACGGAAGGTTGCTTCGTCGCTTCGCTCCTCGCAATGACGCAGGAGTTAAGCAGGCAAAAGTTGCAGTACGGCGGCGATACCCAAAGCGATAACGCTGACGATCAGCAAAGCCCCCAAACGCCTAGGCCATGTATCCACAGAGGCGACCGCATCCACCGGCCACTGCCGCACGCCATGCCACATGGTTTGAATCAGGGCTTGGCGTTTCATCAAGGTGTAAAAAAGCACTGCCGTAATGTGAACCAGGATCAGCACCAATAACACCGTTTTGCCCACTTCAGCGTGGTAAAGGGTGAACCAAGACACCCATTCAGAGGACAGCAGCGGTGTGAGCGGGCCGCTGAAAAGCACGTCGTCATCGCTGCCCAAGCCGCTGGCCACTTGCAATAGCAACAACAGCAAAAACGCATACACCGACCACGCACCCAAGGGGTTGTGGCCTGGGTTGGCCATGTCAGCCTCGGTGGACGACAGATAGTCTTGCGTTCGCCGCCACGACGGCGCAAAAGTCGCAAAGCGCGACCAATGGCCGCCGACCACGCCCCACACCAAGCGAAAGAGACACAGCGCCAGCACCGCATAGCCAAAGCGACTGTGCAAAACCATGTCTTCGGCGACCCACACGCTGTAAAACGAGCCAAAGACAGCCAACAGCAAACTCCAATGGAAAACCCGTGTGGGTAAGTCCCACACCTTCACGCTAAACTGTTCTGACATTTCTCAAGGGGCCTTTCATGAAATTTTTCTCGCTTGCTTCGATGTTACTCATCGGCAGTTTCACTTTCTCTCCTGCCCAAGCGCAGTTCGCCAAGCCCGAAGACGCCATCAAATACCGCCAAAGCAGTTTGTCGGTGATGGGCACCCACTTCAGCCGTTTGGCTGGCATGGCCCAAGGCAAGATTCCTTATGACGCCAAGGCCGCAGCCGACAACGCCGCCGTGGTGGAGTTCATGTCCAAATTGCCTTGGACAGCGTTTGGCGAAGGCACCGACCAAGGCGGCAACACCAAGGCCAAGCCCGAGGTGTGGAGTGACAACGCCAAATTCAAAGACGCTGCAGACAAAATGCAAGCCGAAGTGGTCAAACTGAGCGCCGCTGCCAAAACCGGCAAGTTGGACGACTTGAAGGCTGCGGTCAGCGCCACCGGCGGCACTTGCAAAAACTGTCACGACAACTTCCGCAACAAATAAGCCCAGCCCTCAGGCAGGGTCTTGGATGGCCGAGCCTGATGACAGCAAATCGGTGATCAAACCGAGAATGGCTGGGCAGGTGGCCGAGTAGGGGTCGAACTCAGGGTGCTTCATGGTCACCATGGGGTCGTCCACGCTCAGGCTCACCAAGGCCATGGACCACGCGCCGAATTGCCTGCTGCTGATGTCTGTGAAAGACACGATCTCGATGTGCTCATGCCGGTTGTCAGCAACGATACGTCTGTAAAGGCTGTTGACAATGCTGCGCTCGCCTTCGAGCACTTGCACATACAAGCCCTTACCCTGGCACAGCACACCTGTGAGGTTGTGCGACTTGTTAAACGCCCGTGCTGTTTCCAAAATTTGGGTGGTGACGGTGGTGGTTTGCGGCCCCACCGCACGGCTGATATAAACCAAGCGGGTTAATAGCTGTGTCATGTCAGTGGGTTTCCTGCAAGGCTTCACCCAGGGCTTGAACCAGACTGTCGATTTGGTTTTTTTCCATGATGAAGGGTGGAGCCAGCTGAACCGTGTCCCCGCCATAGCGCACATAAAACCCTTTGTCCCAGCATTTCATGGCGACCTCATAGGGGCGTTTGGCGGGTTCGCCAGGAACGGCCTCTAGCGTGAAGCCTGCAGCCAAACCGTAGTTGCGTATATCGGTGATATGTCGCACACCTTTCAAGCTGTGAACTGCAGCTTCAAAGTAAGGCGCCAAAGCATTCACCCGCGAAAGCATGTCTTCTTTCACCAATACGTCCAATGCGGCCAATCCCACCGCACAAGCCACAGGGTGGGCGGAGTAGGTGTAGCCGTGGGCGAACTCGAGCATGTACTCAGGGCCACCATGCGCCATGAAGGTGTTGTAAATGTCCGCGCTTGCCAGCACCGCGCCCAAGGGCTGGGTGCCGTTGGTGATTTGCTTGGCCACGTTCATGATGTCGGGGGTGACACCAAAAGACTCCGCACCCGTGTAACTGCCACAGCGACCGAAACCGGTGATGACCTCGTCAAAGATCAGCAAGATGTTGTGGGCGGTACAGATCTCGCGGATCCGCTGCAAATAGCCCACCGGCGGGATAACCACGCCTGATGAGCCCGAAAACGGTTCGATGATGACGGCTGCAATATTGGAGGCATCATGCAATGCAATCAGGCGCAACAGTTCTTCGGCCAAATGCACACCATGCGTGGGCATGCCTTTGGAAAAAGCGTTTTCGGGCAACTGGGTGTGCGGCAGGTGATCGGCTTCCACCCCTTGGCCAAAGGTCTTGCGGTTGCCGGGGATGCCGCCCACAGATATGCCGCCAAAGTTCACGCCGTGGTAGCCCTTTTCTCGGCCTATAAAGCGGGTTTTGCTGCCCATGCCCTTGGCCCTCCAATAAGCACGCGCCATTTTCAATGAGGTGTCTGCCGCTTCAGAGCCCGAGCCTGTGAAGAACACATAGTCGAGCCCATCAGGGGTGAGGGCTTTCAAGCGGTTGGCCAACTCAAACGACTTGGTGTGGCCATGTTGAAACGCGGGTGAGTAGTCCAGCGTGGCCATTTGGTGGGCTGCCGCTTCCACCAACTCGGGACGCGCGTGGCCCAATCCGCAACACCACAGCCCCGACAAGCCGTCCAAAATTTGGCGCCCGTCCACATCGGTGTAATAAACCCCCTTGGCACTGGCGATCAAGCGAGGCCGGGCTTTGAAGTTGCGGTTGCCGGTAAAGGGCATCCAATGCGCCTCAAGGAAAGCTGCGTTGTAAGGCGTTGTTGCGTCTTGCAAAGGGGCATCATTGGGTTTCATATTTATCTCCTGCGGCCACCGCCGCCCAGCAAACTGCCTAAAACGCCTCGCACAATCTCTCGGCCAATGGCCGAACCCACGGTGCGAACCGCACTTTTGACCACCAGTTGCGCCACGCCGTCGCGCTTGCCGCCTCTGGGGCCAGAACTCCCAAACAGCATGTCAGACACGCCAGCCATCAAGCCGCCATCTTCTTCGGTTTGCGCGGCTTTAATTTGCGCTTGGCTTTGTTGCACCGCATTGTCATCCATGGCCGGGGCACGACCCTTGATTAGCTCATAGGCGGATTCGCGGTCCACAGTTTTTTCATACACCCCCGCCACCAGCGAGCTTTGCAACAAGGCTTGGCGTTGCTCGGCGGTGATGGGGCCCAGCTGGCTGCCAGGAGGCAGCACATACACCCGCTCGGTTTCGCTGGGGCGGCCCTTGGCGTCGAGCAGGCTGATCAGCGCCTCACCCACGGCCAAATCGGTGATGGCGGCTTCAATGTCCAGCCCTTTTTTGGGGCGCATGGTTTGGGCGGTGGCGGCCACGGCTTTTTGGTCGCGCGGCGTGAAGGCCCGCAGCACATGCTGCACCCGGTTGCCCAGTTGCGCCAACACGCTGTCGGGAATGTCCAGCGGGTTTTGGGTGACGAAATACACGCCCACGCCTTTG
>CALPPP020000175.1 GCA_943325485.2 Rickettsia typhi | reverse complement strand
TTATGGTTTTGCCAAGGTTCGGCAAGAGCAAATTGACTTAGGCGCAAGTGTCAGACATCTTTTGGAAAGTCGAGGCATTGTCAGTGTTGCTGCCGATGGCTTTAAGGCTCCCGGTGTTGTTGTTAGCTTTACAACGGATCCTGAAATTCAAAACAGCAAGAAATTTCTGGCTTTGGGACTTCAGACCGCCGCTGGGGTTCCCCTGCAGTGCGATGAGCGACCAGACTTTATGACTTTTCGTATTGGTTTATTTGGACTGGAAAAGCTCCATAACATCGACAGAAGCGTTGCCCAACTTGAAGTTGCGTTGACTAAATTGGGCTTCACTGAAAAATTGGCTGTTGCAGCCTAAGCTTCTGGTTTGGCCTGACCATGGGAATGTGGATTGAGCTCGGTATATTTCTTCTTGTCTTTGTCTTCGCTTATTTCCAATTGAAAGAACTTAAGCAAGAAAAGCTTAAACGAGAGAAAGAACGAGAGCTAGAGCTAGAACAGTCTCAGGTAAATTCTTCTGAAGCTATCAACAAATAAAAAACCGCACCAAGTCTTTCAAAACTTGGTGCGGTTTTTTCATTTAGAAATTAAATTAAAACTTATAGCCCACCATTTTGTTGAGCGACCATCATATAAAGCATGGTGATGGAGAGCATGGTGTTGATACGTGAAGTAAGCATCGCTGTTCTGGCCGCCTTGGCTTTTTCAGCGGGTTCAACGACAACCATGCCTAAAGCCTTTTTCTGATTCGGCCAAATGATGAACCAAACATTAAATGCCATGATGAGGGCAATCCACATACCTATGCCAATGGCAGCAAATGGCATTTGAAGCGTCAATGCAAGAAAAAGATATTTCTGCATCCATGCCAAAAGCAAACCTGTGATGACCGTTGCCAATGCGCCGTAACGAAACCAAAACAAGGCCGTAGGCGCGATGACTTTGCTGATGGCTGGCTTTTGCTCATCAGGAATACTGGCCATTGAGGGAATTTGAACAAAATTGAAATACCACAGTAAACCAATCCACATAATTCCAGAGGCGACATGTAGCCATCTCATCACAAATGTTCCCCAAGCATGACCAAACTGAATGGTCTGGCCTGAGACAGAAGAGGCTATCACGATAACCACAATAAGCAGGACCAATCCTGCGAAGAGGGTTTTATAAAGAGATTGCAAAATTTGACTCATTGAGCACCTTAGAAGTTGAACAAAAAACACCTAGCAAAAAACTATGTTTCAAGCTTGGATTTTGCCATTTTTCTGCCGAGACAGTTCAGTTGACAAGTACCAGCTTTCCCATGACTTCACGCGATCCCATTCGTAAATAGGCCGCAGGAAGATTTTCCATATTCACGGTCGAATCAATATGAGGTTTGATTTTTTTGCTACTGTACCAGTCCAGTAGCGTACCCATCATTTGGGCATTGGCTTCAGGCTCGCGCTTTGCAAAATCTCCCCAAAAAACTCCAACGATGGAGGCGCCTTTTAGAAGTGCCAAATTCAAGGGTAACGATGGAATAGGCCCTGCAGCAAAACCTACAACCAAATACCTGCCGCGCCATGCAATGGATCTGAAAGCAGGTTCTGCAAAATCGCCGCCCACAGGGTCGTAAATGACGTCAGGCCCCTTGCCTTGGGTCAATGATTTGATTTGATCGCGTAAATTATCTTGGCTGTAGTTGATCACTTCATCCGCACCTAAACTTTTGCAAAGTTCACACTTGTCTTGCGTGGATGAGGCTGCAATCACTCGGGCACCCACTGCTTTTGCAATCTGTATGGCAGCCGATCCAACGCCACCAGCGGCTCCCAGTACCAAGACTGTTTCACCCGCCTTCAGTTGAGCGCGATCAATCAAAGCATGGTAAGACGTTGCATAAATCATGATGAAAGCTGCGGCATCCACCAGTGGGAATTGAGAGGGAAGAGGGACGCAAAGCTTGGCAGGGGCTAAGGTATGTGTGCCAAACCCGCCTGTACCTGAGAGACAGGCCACCGACTGGCCAACCGCTAAATGTTTAACATTTGTGCCTATCGCTTGAATAACGCCAGCGTACTCTGAGCCGGGCACAAAAGGCAGGCTAGGCTTCATTTGGTATTTGTTTTGAACAATGAGGATGTCTGGGAAATTCAAACTTGCCGCTTTAATTTCAATGAGTACCTCATCAGGAGCAGGACTGGGGGTAGGCATATCTGTCCATTTAAGTGCGTCTACACCAATAGGGTTTTCACATAGCCAAGCTTTCATTGTCATCTTTCTTAAATTGATATAGAGTTCATTGTAAGTAATAGCTAAACGTTGTTGATGAGGATTTTGGGACCTGTATGCTCAAACCTTACAATGCCACTTTACTGGATACAGCATGAAAATACTTATTTCCAATGACGATGGCTACCAAGCGCTTGGCATTATTGCTTTGTACGAAGCTTTGAAGGACATTGCTCAAGTGGAGGTGGTCGCACCAGAGCAAAACAACAGCGCCAAATCAAATGCCTTGACTTTGCATTCACCTATCTATATTCGCACCGCAAGCAATGGTTTTAGATACGTCACAGGTACACCTGCGGATTGCGTTCATATTGCATTGACTGGATTGCTAGGCTACAAACCTGACTTGGTTGTCTCTGGCATCAATAATGGTGCCAATATGGGAGACGATACGATTTACTCCGGCACTGTTGGCGCTGCAATGGAGGGCTATCTGATGGGGGTACCAGCCATCGCATTTTCGCAAGTTGACAGAGATTGGGTACGTATTCAAGACGCTGCTGCGTATGCAAAGCATTTGGTTACACAATTAATGTCATCTCATCAAGCCAGTTCTTCGCCCTGGCTTTTGAATGTCAACATTCCCAACCTCCCTGTTGGTCAATTAGGGCCACCCAAAGTATGTCGACTTGGACGTAGACACCCAGCTCAGCGTGTCATTACACAGGAAAGCCCACGTGGGGATACGATGTATTGGATTGGTGGTGCAGGACCCGCCAGAGATGAAGCGCACGACACAGATTTTTTTGCGACATCACAAGGGCATGTTTCCATCACACCGCTTCAAGTGGACTTGACTGAGCATGATCAATTAATGCATTGGAAGACAGCAGCTGAAAACTGGGAAAAAATTGCATGAAGCAAAAACCTAGCTTCCCAGCTAAGGTTGATGGGCTAGCGCCAAAAAAGGCGCAGCTTGCAAAAGGCTCTACCCAGTTTCGCAGCTCTAACAAATCATCTGCATTAGATTCATTCGCAACTTTGGCTTCTGGCGTTGGTCTGGATTCAACAAAAGTCAGGCAAAGCATGGTTCAAAAATTGGCCGAACAAGGCGTTCAAGATGAGATGCTGCTAAGAGCCTTTTCCACCATAGAAAGGCATAAATTTATTGACACAGCGCTGGCAAATCAAGCGTATGAAGATACAAGTTTGCCCATAGGATTTGGGCAAACAATATCGAAGCCCAACGTTATCGCAAGAATGATAGAACTTTTGCGGCAAGGTAAAAATTTGATGATCACAGGCAAGCTCTCGCGTGTTCTCGAAATTGGAACAGGTTGTGGTTACCAGGCGGCAATTCTGGGTCAAGTCTCAAAAGAGGTCTATAGCATCGAGCGAATTCAAGGCCTCTATGAAAAAGCAAAGGAAAACTTGCGTCCCATGCGTTTACCAAATATTCATTTAATCTTAGGTGATGGTATGTTGGGCTTTGAGCAAGGTGCACCCTATGCCGGTATTATTTCTGCAGCAGGGGGTGACAATATTCCGTCCGCATGGCTTGAGCAACTCGCCGTGGGAGGTCGTTTGGTTGCACCTGTTGCAAACGCACAGGGCTCTCAGGTCTTAGTTGT
>CALPPP020000174.1 GCA_943325485.2 Rickettsia typhi | reverse complement strand
TCAACATACAACCAATCGCGCACCTGCTGACCGTCGCCGTAAATGGGCAGGGGCTTGCCCGCCAAGGCGTTGTGAATCACCAAGGGAATGAGTTTTTCAGGGAAATGGTAGGGGCCATAGTTGTTCGAGCAGTTGGTGGTCAGCACCGGTAAACCATAGGTGTGGTGCCAAGCACGTACCAAATGGTCGGAAGCCGCCTTGCTGGCCGAGTAGGGACTGTTGGGCTCGTAGGGGTGGGTTTCGCTGAAAGCAGGCGCGTCAGCTGCCAAGCTGCCATAGACCTCGTCGGTGCTGACATGCAAAAAGCGAAACGATGGCTTGGCGTGATCATCCAATCCCGCCCAATAGGCCCGCACCGATTCCAGCAATTGAAAAGTGCCGACCACATTGGTTTGGATGAAATCCATGGGGCCGTGGATAGAGCGGTCGACATGCGACTCGGCGGCGAAATGCAGCACAGCACGTGGCTGGTGGGTGGCCAGCAATTGGCTGACCAGCGTGGTGTCGCCAATATCGCCTTGCACAAAATGGTGTCTGCTGTCACCGGCCAAGGCGTGCAGGTTGCGCAAATTGCCAGCGTAGGTGAGTTTGTCGAGGTTGACCAACACCTCATCGTGCTGCGCCAGCCAAGCGTGGACAAAATTGCTGCCGATGAAACCGGCACCGCCGGTCACCAAAACGGTCATGCTGGCAAGCTTTCTTCGGTGACACCCAAAACTTTGTTGCGCACCATTTCACGCAAGATTTTTTTCTCGGGAAAGCTCAAGGGACGGTCTAGGGCGCGACGCACACGCAGCAGCATGTGACGGTCGACTTCTTGAGGAATGCCATGGCTGCCTCGCAATTCGTCACGCAAATCTTCCCGCAGGTCTTCGGGTTCATCGTCCCACCAACCATCGACCACCTCTTGCAGCTTGGTGCGAACCAGTTCGGGGTCTTGCGGTGCAGCAGGCGCGGCAGCGGCACGCGGCTGTGCGGTTAATTCACGCGCGGCTTGGGGAATCAACAACACACGGCGATCGGCTTGAGCCAACAAACGACACCAAGCGGGGTCTTCGTTGACAAGTTGGTCCATGTGGCGGGCGGACTCGTCGGCCAACAAATACACATTCAAGCCGTGCAACTGGGCTTCATCGATGCTGGCGGTCAAGCGGTCGTCGTCGCTGGCAATCAGCAGGTGTTCGCAGGCTTTGCGTTCTGACAAACGGGCAATGTCGGCGGACATGGCGCTGAAAGCCACTTCACTGGGCTCACCACTGGTGACGTCGAGAACGCGCACGATTTGGTCTTGAGGAAATTGGCTATCAGGGTTGTCGGTGTACCAATAAACACGTTGCACATCCAAGCCTAAACCGGCTTGTTTCAAGGTCTGCACCAAGGTGGGTATCAGGGCTTGTCGGTTGTACGCTTCTGGTTCGGCATCGCTGTCAGTACTTTGTTTGAGCAACCAAGCCATGTAGTTGCTGTCGATCAAGGCGATACAGCGACCACTGCGGGTCTGAGCATGGTCCTTGCGGGGATGCGTTGCGCGGTTTTCATTCTTCATCTAGGGATACCTGTCGGTGATGTGTTTAAAACTAAGAAAGTGGGGCATACACAATGCCCGGAGGAGCTGCAGGCGCTCGAAACTAATGTGGCTTAATGCCTGCAACAGAGATATTAGCCTATCTTGATACCGTTTTGGATAACAAGGTTTGGGGTGGGGGTATGTTCGCTCACCACGCTGGGATGCTGCACTTGCTCATCGGTGCGGCCAAAACGTCGCACACGCTGGGCATACCATGACAAAGCTTTGTTCAAAGCCGCGTCATCAAAATCGGGCCAATGCAAGTCGGTGAAATACAACTCGGTGTAGGCGGTTTGCCACAGCAAGAAATTGCTGATGCGCGATTCGCCACCGGTGCGAATGAGCAACTCGGGGTCGGGCAAATCAGCGGTACTTAAGTTTGCGGCCAAACCCGCTGTGTCGAGTTCTTGCAGGGACCGATCGTGGTGCGCTGCTTGCCAAGCACGTACTGCAGTCAAAACATCCCATTGGCCCCCGTAATTGGCGGCAATCGTCAAGTTCAAACCGGTGTTTTGAACGGTGTCTTGCTCGGCTTGGTCGATGCGAGACTGCAACAGTGGCGCAAACGCACTGCGGTCACCAATCACACGAAGACGAATACCCGCGGCTTTCATTTCCGCCACTTCTGACTCAAGGTACTGCAAAAACAAGCCCATCAAGGCCGAGACCTCATCTGGCGGTCGACGCCAATTTTCTGAGCTGAACGCAAACAAGGTCAGGTAGCGCAAACCCACGGCGTGAGCAGCTTTGACGATCTGTCGCACATTGGCAGCGCCCCGCGCATGACCCACGGTGCGCGGCATCAAGCGTTTTTTGGCCCAGCGGCCGTTACCGTCCATGATGATCGCAATATGTTGTGGATGCGTGTTCATGGTTAGACAGTCAAAGGAAACAAATGCTGGGTGTTCATGCTGACCAAGTGGTGTTTGCTCATCAGGTCCACCAGCACCATGGCTCGCAACTCGCCATCGGCTTGTTGGTAGACCGCCTCCAAGCCCTTCAAAGGACCATCAATCACCCGAACAGCTTGGCCGGGTTGCAAAAGTTTCTCTGGCGCACGCTCAGGCATGTTGCGCAAGGCCTGGATCAAATCGTCCGACATGGGGGCGGGGCGGTTGCCAAAACTCACCAAACGGCTCACGCCCAAGGTAGAGCGAATGGGCGTCCAGTTGGTGTGTTCCATGTCCAATCGAATAAATAAATACCTGCTGAACCTAGGTTCAACCACATCCGCAAGTCGGCCTCGGCGCAATTTTTCAATGGTGATCAAAGGCAACCAAGCTTCATAGCCTTGGTTTTGCAGGTTTTCCAGGGCGCGGTGTTCTTGCTTAGGTCGGGAATGGACGGCGTACCACAACATGGTTTCAGGGAGCTTCTCTGTTAGTTTGACAATTGTAGGGGCTTAATTTCTGGCCTCAGTTTGATGCAGCGCATTTTCAAGAGGCTTAGTGTGGACTATGATGAATTTTGCCCAATCCTTGGAGTTCCTATGGCCAGCAGCCCCCCTGAATTTGACCCCCAGCAGATGAGCCAACGCATGAAAGACTCGGCGCAACATATTTGGCTGGCGGGCTTGGGAGCGTTCGCCAAAGCCCAAGAAGAAGGTACCAAGGTGTTTGAAAACTTGGTTAAAGAGGGTTCACACCTGCAACAAACCACCCAGCAAGCCCAAGCCAAAATGACCGAAGCCGCTGAAAAAGTGGGGCAAATGGCCAGTCAAATGGGACAAACCGCCAGCGGCCAGATGGACAAATTGGAAAGTATTTTTGAAGAGCGGGTGGCCAAGGCCTTGAAGAGCATGGGCCTGCCAAGTGCGCAAGATTTGGCTGATTTGCAAGCGCGGGTAGAACAACTCGAAAAACAACTGGCCGAGCGCAAAAGCTGACAAGCCATGGCAAGCAAAGCGCCGCGTCAAACCGCCGAGCGCATTGTGGCCAGTGCTTTGGGCTTGTTCAACCGCTTTGGCGAGCCCAATGTGGCAGCCACCATGGTGGCTGCCGACCTTGGCATCAGCCCGGGTAATTTGTACTACCACTACCCTGGCAAGGAAGACATCGTCAACCATTTGTTTGGCCAGTATCTAAACGACTTGCAAGCCTTGCTGCCTGCTTCGCAAGACGTGAAAGATTTGGAAGACGCTTGGTTTTTCATGCACTCGCTGTTTGAGTTGGTGTGGCGTTACCGTTTTTTGTACCGCGACTTGAACGATTTGCTCAGCAAATACCGCCAGCTTGAGCAAGAACTCAAACAGGTGCTGGCTGACAAGCATGCGGC
>CALPPP020000173.1 GCA_943325485.2 Rickettsia typhi | reverse complement strand
TCGACGCCCTGCGTTTGCCCGTCCTCATCAAACACATAGACCAAGTCGATGTCACTGGACACATTCAGTTCCCCCGCGCCCAGTTTGCCCATGCCCACCACCCACAGTTGGGCCCGTGTGCCTTGAGCCGTTATGGGCGAGCCATGGCGTTGATCAACCCGCGCCAAGGCTTCTTCCAAAGCCTTGTTCAGGCTGAACTCAGCCAGCGCCGTCATGCTTTGGGTGATGGTGTTCAAGGGTGCTTGTTGCTCGCAGTCCAACACCACCAGTCGCTCCAGCACCAGCTGACGCAGGACGCGCAACGCGTCTGCAACCTCAGGATAGGTTTGGCGCAACAGCGCATAGGTGGTGTGCAAATGTGCCGCCGTGGGCTCGCCAGCGGGCAACAATGCCAATTCATGGGGGTAGCGCCTGTGCAGGCGTTGCACCAAGCGAGAGCCTTGCGATAAAGGGGTGGGCAGGGTCATGGTGACACAGTATGCATGCAGGTGGTTTTGCGGGTCATAATTCTGATGATTCTTTCGCCATGACAAACACCGTAGATTCACCCATTGTCACTGCCAAGCCCTCGCCTTGGTGGCGCGGCTACGCGTGGTGCGTGCGTGTCCTGTGGTGGTTGGCCTTGGCTGCTTGGGGCTTGGTGGCTGTGGCTGCGCTGACCTTGCATTTTTGGATCGTGCCACGTGTGCTCGATTGGAAGAGCGACATCGAATCCATGGCTTCGCAAGCCCTTGGCGTTCAGGTCAGCATAGGCAACCTAGAGACGCTGTCCACCGACTGGTTGCCGTCCTTGGAAATCACCGACTTTGTGTTGCGAAATACCGCGGACGAAGAAGTGTTACGTCTGCCGCGTGTGTTGGTGTCGCTTTCGCCCACCTCACTTTTGACCTTGTCGCTTGATCGGGTGGACATCGACAGCCCCTTGATCGAGGTCACCCGCGACAGCGAAGGACAGTTGCGCATTGCCGGCTTGTCAATGGGACAGGCACAGCCCTCGCCCTTGGCCGATTGGTTTTGGAGTCAACCTGAAATATTTGTACACCGTGGGCGCTTGCGCTGGGTCGATCAGATGGCATCTTTGCCGGCAGTGGAGTTGCAAGAAGTCAATGTGGTGTTGCGTAATGGCTTGCGCAGCCACGACTGGCGCATCGATGCAACGCCGCCGCCTGAATGGGGCCAGCGCTTTAGCTTGCAAGGTCGGTTTCACCAACCCTTGCTCAACCGCCATGCCAGCGATATTCAAAGCTGGGATGGTGAGGTCTTTGCCGCTTTCTCGCAGATCGATCTCGCGCCCATCCAGCCCTATTTAAGTTTTGTGCTCGGCGAGGGCTTGCAAACCGGCCAGGGTTGGTTGCGGGTATGGGCGCAGGTGCGCCAAGGCAAGGTGATGGCGCAAACCGTGGACGTCAATCTGCAGTCACTGCGTTGGCAAGCGAATGCGACTGCCCCTGCGGTGATGCTGCAACAAGTCCAAGGGCGTGTGCACCACCAAGCTTGGCTTGAGGGTTTGGGCCAGGACTTGCGCAGCCAAGACTTGGCCTTGCGTTTTGAAGACGGCGAACAATGGGACTTGGGGAGCAGTCGCGTGGCGTGGCGCGACGAGGGCGAGCATGTGGCCGATGCTGGCGAATTGCAATTGCAGGGCTTTTCTTTAGAAATGCTGGCTCGCATTGCCCAGCGCTTGCCCTTGGGCGATCCCTGGCAAGCCCGACTGGCCTTGGCGCAACCCAAGGGGCAAGTCAAACAGCTTGATATGCGCTGGTTTTTGGCGCACAGCGATGCGCCGCAGTTCAACCTCAAGACCGAGGTCACCGGCTTGTCGCTTCAAGCTTCAAGCAGCGTAGCCAAACCAGACCCCGCCCTTTGGTGGCCTGGCGTTCAGTCGTCGCAACTCAAATTGGAGGTCAGTGAGCACGGCGGCAAAGCCCAGTGGCAGCAAACAGGTGGCCGTATAGAAATGGGTGGCATTTGGCAGACCAACCAAATGGCCATGAAAGAGGCGACCGCGGATGTGTCTTGGGCGAAAAAAGACCATCAATGGTCGGTGACGGTGCACCAAGCCCAGATGGAAAATTCCGACATGCAAGCGCAGGCGCAAGGCAGTTGGTTGTCTGGCGCGAGCGCGCAAAGTATGGGAGTCTTGGATATGCAGGCCAAGGTGACGCGCTTAGATGCGACCACCTTGCACCGCTATTTGCCGCTCGCCATGGATGAACAAGCACGCTACTATTTGCGCGACGCTTTATTGGCAGGCCGCTTTAGCCAAGCCGCGATCGAAGTCAAAGGCCCCTTGGATCGCTTTCCTTTCACCCGCAACAACGAGGGTGTTTTCACCGTCAAAGCGCCGTTTCAAGGCTTGAGCATGCAATTGGCCCCCAACAGCATGTTGAGCGCTGCTCAGCGGCGCGATAAAGAGGCTTGGCCGGCGGTGCTACAAGCCGCAGGGGAGCTGCAAATCAACCGTAACCGCCTGTTCATCAAGGGGGCCACTGCGCGTATCGGGCAAGACGGGGCCACAACGCTTAGCAAGCTGGATGTGCAAATTCCTGATCTGCGCGATATCGTGGTGGATGTCAGTACGCAGATGCGCGGCAATTTGTCGGATGCCATGCAAATGGTCAGGTCTTCACCGCTCAACACCATCACCGATCAAGCCTTGTCGCAGGTCACGGCCACGGGAACTGCCGAACACCAACTGCGCTTAAATTTACCGTTGCAAAACTTGGCCCTTGCCAAGCTGCAAGGCAGCGTGGTGTTCAATGGCAACGATGTCCAATGGCAGCCGTCGCTGCCGCGTTTTGGCAAATTGCGCGGCACGCTCAATTACACGGAGTCGGGGCTGTCGGTCAACAATATGCGTCTGCGTTGGCTGGGCGCCGATGCGCGCCTGGATGGCGGCTTGCGTTTCAACGACAGCATGACGACAGGCCCTTCGCGCCTGAGTTTGCAAGGCAGTGTCAGTGCCGAGGCCTTGCGTCAATTGCCTGAGCCTGCACTGGTCTCGGGTTTTGCTGCGCATTTAAGCGGCAGCACGTCGTTTGTTGCCAGCTTGGGTTTGCGCCGCGGCGTGCCCGAGTTTTCTTTCAGCAGTTCATTGCAGGGCATGGGGGTGGATTTGCCCGAGCCCTTGAACAAACCTGCGGACGCCATTTGGCCGGTACGCTTTGACAATGAGTTGCTGCGTGTGGCGCAGACGCGCGGCGCTGCGCATTTAGAGCAAAGCACGCTCACTTTGGGCCAACTGATCACCGTCAGTTATTTGCGCGATATGACGCCCCAAGTGCCGCAGGTCTTGCGCGGACAAATTGCCTTGGGACCCGTGGCGCCACGCAAAGATATCGCGGAAGGCACGGTACTGATGCAAGTGCAGTTGCCACAATTCAATGCTGATGAATGGCAACAGACCTTGTCCGGTTGGCTCGGCACCCAAACCAAGGATGACAAACCTGCCAACCCCCAAGCCATGGCCTTTGTGCCGACCCGACTCGAGGTGGGCACCAACGAACTGCTGTGGTTGGGACGTACCTTCAACCGGGTGCAAGCCAGTGCCGACAAGCAAGGCCCGCAATGGCGCATCCAACTCAAAGCCGATGAAGCGCAGGGGCAAATCGACTACAAGCCTGCGCAAGACAACCAATCCGCGCGGGTGGTGGCCAGGTTGGCCAATTTGGAGATTCCGCCTGCTGTGGTGAAAGACGTGGAAGCGACCTTGTCAGACTCGCCCAAAGATTTACCCGCCATGGACATCGTCATCGACAACTTGGAGTTGCGCGGCTTGAAATTGGGCCGTGCCGAGATCGATGGTTTCAGCCGCGCCATCGCCGGTGGCGGACGCGAATGGGTGCTCAACAAATTCAACCTCACCTTGCC
>CALPPP020000172.1 GCA_943325485.2 Rickettsia typhi | reverse complement strand
GTGTGTCCCCTTTATTCAACTCAGTTTGTCAGATCTTAGGTTGTCAAGTGGATTGGCCTAAAGAGCCCGACAAAGTGGCCATTGACAACACCAACTTTAAACAACTCGGCGATGATCAGTTCTCATTTACCTTGTCAGTGAAAAATCAAGCCGCTTATTTTTTGGCTACGCCTGCGCTTGAACTCACCCTCACCAATGATGAGGAGGGGGACGTCGTACGCAAGGTGTGGTTAGCCCAAGAGATAGATCTTCCCGAGGTACTCAAGCCCATGCGTACGCAAACAGTGGAAATGGTTTTTTCTGTTCAAGAACCGTTGGCTGACAAAATTAACGGTTTCCGAGCTTTACTTTTTTACCCTTAACACACTAGGATTTTTCATGGCAGCACTGATTTGCGGTTCATTGGCATTTGACACCATCATGCATTTTGAGGGACGCTTCAAAGATCAAATTCTTGCGGAGCAACTTCATATTTTGAATGTGTCGTTTCTGGTGCCGCGATTGCAGCGAGATTTTGGTGGATGTGCTGGAAACATTGCCTACAGCATGAAGCTTTTGGGTGCTGAGCCCTTGCCCATGGCCACCTTAGGCAATGACGGTGCTAGCTATTTGCAACGCTTACAAGACCTTGGTATTTCAACGGCGCATATCAAAACCATTGAGGACACCTACACTGCCCAAGCCATGATCATGACCGATTTGGATAACAACCAAATCACCGCTTTCCATCCTGGCGCCATGATGCAAGCCCACGCTTTGCATGTCCAAAAGCATCCGGATATACGTCTGGGCATCATTTCACCCGACGGACGCGACGCCATGCTTTCCCATGCGCAGCAGATGGCCGATGCAGGCATTCCTTTTGTGTTTGATCCCGGCCAAGGCTTACCCATGTTTGATGGCCAAGAGTTGCGCCATTTCATTGAGTTGGCTACATGGGTCACGGTCAATGACTATGAAGGAAAAATGCTGAGTGACCGTACGGGTTGGAGTTCAGCGGAGATTTCCTCGCATGTCAAAGGTTTGATCGTGACCTTGGGTGCACACGGGTGTGAGGTTTGGCAGCAAGGCCATAAACATGTGGTGGATCCTGTGAAAGCACAAGCTGTGGTTGACCCTACGGGCTGCGGCGACGCATGGCGAGGTGCTTTATTGTTTGGCTTAGAGCAAGGATGGGATTTGCTTAAGTGCGCCGAGTTAGGAAACCGTGTGGGCGCGATCAAAATAGCCAGTCGCGGTCCTCAAAATTACCAACTGACATAAAAAAACCCGGTGCATGCACCGGGTTGGGAGTGGGCGAAAGACCCTTACTGAATCAGTTAGGGCTTTGACGCTGTCGGAAAAGGCCAAGCAGCTTGTGGGTTCAACGTGGTTTGCGCCACATGTTGCACAACTGAAGGCTTAGCTACGCGCGCAGCAGGTTTCGCAGCAGCTACTTTCTTAGCGATTGGTTTTTTTTTTGAAGCAACCTTTTTAGCGGGTGCTTTTTTTGCTGCTGGCTTCTTTTTGGCTGCTGGTTTTTTGGCAGCGGGCTTTTTCTTAGCTGCTGGTTTTTTAGCAGGTGCCTTTTTAGCGACCGGTTTTTTCTTCGCTACGGGCTTTTTAGCAGGCGCCTTTTTGGCAGCTGGCTTTTTCTTAGCTGCTGGTTTTTTAGCAGGTGCCTTTTTAGCGACCGGTTTTTTCTTCGCTACAGGTTTTTTAGCAGCCACTTTCTTTGCGGCTGGTTTCTTAGCAACAGCTTTTTTTGCTGCTGGCTTCTTTTTTGCTGCTGGTTTTTTTGCAGCGGTTTTTTTTGCAGTTGCCATTAGATACTCCTAGATCAAGTTTTCAGATCGTTGGTTCAAAACACTTGGCCCTTCTTCAAAGCCAAGAGATTCATGGAACTGGACAGGTGTCCAATTCCATGAACAGGGTGAGTCCAAGCACTGTTGACTTGAACTAAGTCATTAAGTGTTTGAACAAAGAGGGGATGCATGGTCTTCATCAGTCCCAAGACAGCGCGCCGCCGGTTTGGTATTCGATGACACGCGTTTCAAAGAAATTGCGTTCCTTTTTCAAATCAATCATTTCGCTCATCCAAGGAAAAGGATTTTCTTCGTTCGGGTACAAAGTCTCAAGGCCAATTTGGGTGGCTCGGCGATTGGCAATGTAGCGCAAATAGCCTTTGAACATGGAGGCATTCATGCCCAAAACACCGCGAGGCATGGTGTCTTCTGCATAGCGGTATTCAAGCTCAACCGCTTGGTGGAAGAGGTCGATGATGTCTGCCTTGAATTCACTTGTCCATAAATGCGGATTTTCAAGTTTGATTTGGTTGATCAAATCAATACCAAAATTGCAGTGCATGGATTCATCGCACAAAATGTATTGGTATTGCTCTGCAGCGCCCGTCATTTTATTTTGGCGACCTAAGGCCAAAATTTGAGTAAAACCGACATAGAAGAACAGGCCTTCCATCAAACACGCGAACACAATGAGAGACTTCAGCAGAGTCTGGTCAGTCTCAGGTGTGCCAGTGTGGAAATGGGGATCCATGATCGCATCAATGAAAGGGATCAAGAACTCGTCTTTGTTGCGTATAGAAGAAACCTCATGGTAGGCGTTGAATATTTCGCTTTCATCAAGCCCTAAGGATTCAACGATGTACTGGTAGGCGTGGGTATGAATAGCTTCTTCAAATGCTTGGCGCAGCAAAAACTGTCGGCATTCGGGCGCTGTGATGTGCCTGTAGGTGCCCAGCACAATATTATTGGCGGCCAATGAATCAGCAGTCACAAAAAAACCTAAATTGCGCTTGATGATTCGGCGTTCATCTTCGGTCAGGCCATTGGGGTCTTTCCACAAGGCAATGTCGCGGGTCATATTGACCTCTTGCGGCATCCAGTGGTTGGCACAGGTGGCGAGGTATTTTTCCCAGGCCCATTTGTATTTAAAGGGGACCAACTGATTGACGTCAGTTTGACCGTTGATGATGCGCTTGTCAGCCGCATTCACACGCCGAGTGTCTGCTGTTTGGGCAGGCGCTGCTGGAGCTGGAGCGGGAGCGGAGACCACGGCACCATCGTCAAGAACACGCATGGTGGGTGAGGGTGAGGCAACGGCAGGAGGCGGCGAAACTTTTCCTTGCAAAGGAACAGACGACAGTGATGGTGCTTCTTCTTCCCAGGTCAACATAGTGGCGTTTCCATTATTCTGATTATCAATGGAGAAATGAGAAATTCACAGAATTTATTCACATTCCTCTCGGGCTTTGTTGTTGATTTGCGTCGACGTACACAGGTGTGTACGTTTGGCAAACAGGAGATGTTATTGACAGGCTTCACATGTAGGGTCATCAATACCGCACACTTTGATGTCAGTTGCTGGCGCTTGCGATTGAACTTGTGCGCGTGCACTCGCGGCTGCCACTTCCATGGCGCTCAGACCCGAACCAGAGCCCGATGCCACGGCGTTGTGCGAGCCAGATTGAACAGTCGATTTTTCAACCTGTGTGGCACTGGTGGTGCGCAAATAGTAGGTGGTTTTGAGGCCGCGCAACCAAGCAAGTTTGTAGGTTTCATCAAGCTTTTTACCTGAAGCACCAGCCATGTAAATATTGAGGGATTGCGCTTGGTCAATCCATTTTTGGCGACGTGCAGCAGCTTCGACCAACCACTGGGTTTCCACTTCGAAGGCGGTTGCATACAAATCTTTAAGGTCTTGCGGTACGCGATCAATGGGGCGCAAAGAGCCGTCAAAATGTTTGAGGTCCATCACCATCACGTCGTCCCACAAGCCAAGGCGCTTGAGATCTTTCACCAAATAGGCGTTGATGATGGTGAACTCTCCTGACAAATTGGATTTGACCGACAGGTTGCCAAAGCACGGCTCAAT
>CALPPP020000171.1 GCA_943325485.2 Rickettsia typhi | reverse complement strand
GCCATTCAAACGCAACGCCCCTCCTACAATCCCGCCATGACTACTGTTTACGCGCAACGCCGCGCCGCATTGGCCGCCCAAATGGGCGCTGGCGGTGTCGCCATCATCCCCACCGCCCCTGAACGCTCGCGCAACCGCGACAGCGATTTCCCCTATCGCCACGACAGCTACTTTTATTACCTGACCGGTTTTACCGAGCCCAACGCTTGCTTGGTCATTGCGGCCAACGGCCACAGCACCTTGTTTTGCCAACCCAAAGATTTGGAGCGCGAGATTTGGGATGGTATTCGCCTCGGTCCAGAGGCCGCACCTGCGGCATTGGGCGTGAACACGGCATGGTCTGTTGCCGAACTCAACAAAGAAATCCCGAAGCTCTTGGAAAACCAAACCACCGTCTGGTTTCCTTTTGCCACCCACGAGGGCTTGACGGCGCAAGTGGATGGATGGCTCACCCAAGTACGCGCCAGAGTCCGCATGGGTGTGTCTTGCCCCTCGTCGCAGCAAGACCTCTGCACTTTGCTCGACGAAATGCGTCTCATGAAAGACACGCACGAGCAAGCCACCATGCGTCGCGCCGCCCGCATCAGTGCCGCCGCCCATGTGCGTGCCATGCAAACCAGTGCTCGCATGTTGCGTGCGGGTCAGGATGTGCGTGAATACCATTTGGAAGCGGAATTGCTGCACGAGTTTCGAAAGCACGGTTCGCAGTTTCCGGCCTACACCTCCATCGTGGCGGCAGGGGCTAACGCCTGTGTTCTTCACTACCGAGCAGACACCGCGCCAATTAGAGATGGCGAGTTGGTGTTGATTGACGCGGGTTGCGAACTCGATGGTTATGCGTCAGACATCACCCGCACCTTTCCTGCCAACGGCGTGTTCAGCGCCGCGCAAAAAGACCTGTACCAAGTGGTGCTGGCCGCGCAACATGCGTCTGCCGCCGCTACCAAAGCTGGAGCGCGGTTCAACGACCCGCACGAAGCCGCACTGAAAGTGTTATCCCAAGGCCTGCTGGACTTGGGGCTGCTCACACAAGCCAAGCACGGCAGCTTGGACGATGTGCTGGAAAAGAAAGCCTATTTCCCGTTTTACATGCACCGCACCAGCCACTGGTTGGGCATGGATGTGCACGACTGCGGCAGCTATGTAGAGCCAGGCGAGGCCAATAGCGCACCCGCCAAAGCCGACCCGCTCACAGGCCAGATGGTGCAAGCCCGCCCTAGCCGCGTGTTGCACGCTGGCATGGTGCTGACGCTTGAACCCGGCCTGTATGTGCGACCCGCCGATGATGTGCCTGAAGCGTTTTGGCACATTGGCATTCGCATCGAGGACGACGCCGTCGTTACCGCCACCGGCTGCGAATTGATCAGCCGCGATGTGCCTGTGGAAGTGGCTGCGATAGAAGCCTTGATGGCAAAGTAGTTTTGGCTTCCGCCAGTGGCTCGCCGGTGTATGCTCAGGAAAATTTCCCGATGCTTTATGACTGCTTTCCATCGATTACCCCACTTATTACTCCTCGCCCTGCTGCCCTGTTTGCTGAGCCAACCTGTTTGGGCTGATGCGGAGCTTTGGGGCGGCAAGCCCTCGCTAGGCTTGGAGTTTGAGCACCAAAAAATGGCCTTCGGTGCAGGTCATTCCAATTCGCTCACCTTGGTGCCGGGCTTGAGTTTTGAAGACGGATTCATCCACAAAGTGGATATCTTGATTGAGGGTGAACGTGAAAACACCATTGAAGATGGCGTGAACGAAAAAACCCACGTCAAAAAACTGGCGCTTCGCTTGAAGAAAAACTTTGAGCTTGACGAGACTTGGGCGCTGTTTGTTCGCGGCTTGGTGGGCCGCGAATTAACCACCGCTGAAAACTTCAACTACACCTACGTCGACACCGGTATCCATTACGAGTATGGCGCTTTTGGCTTCATGGCGGGTTTGCGTTTTCAACGCACCTTGGACGGCACGGCTGGCCACGACATGAACAAATTTCGCTTTGGCCCGAGCTACGACTTTGACGCCCACCATGAAATCGAGTTTCGTTTTGTTCGCGCATGGAATGTGCAAACCCGCAAGCGTGACAGCGACGCTTTGATCGCTGAATACACCTACAAATTCTGAACCAGCGACACGCCTAGAATCGGGATGGCTTGCCAGACACTCTGCTTCTGGCGGCCCTTGGAGTCACGCATGGCCAGCCCCCCCCTTCCCCCGACAGACCACACCAGCGCCCAAGCCCGCGCCGAATTGCGCCGCGCAGCCTTGGAATACCACGAGTTCCCCAGCCCCGGCAAGGTCGCCATCCAAGCCACCAAGCAACTGCTGAACCAACACGATTTATCGCTGGCCTACTCGCCCGGCGTGGCCGCACCCTGCGAAGAAATCGTCAAAGACCCGAACAACGCTTACAAGTACACCAGCCGAGGCAATTTGGTGGCCGTCATCACCAATGGCACGGCTGTGCTGGGCTTGGGCGACATCGGCCCCCTCGCCGCCAAACCGGTGATGGAAGGCAAAGGCGTGTTATTCAAAAAATTTGCTGGCATCGATGTGTTCGACATCGAGGTGAATGAAAAAGACCCCGATAAATTGGTCGACATCATTGCTGCATTGGAGCCCACGTTCGGCGGCATCAACCTAGAAGACATCAAAGCGCCAGATTGTTTTTACATCGAGCGCAAGCTGCGCGAACGCATGAAGATTCCCGTCTTCCATGACGACCAACACGGCACCGCCATCGTGGTGGGTGCGGCGATATTGAATGGCCTGAAAGTGGTGGGCAAAGACATTTCAAAAGTGAAGCTGGTGGCCTCAGGTGCGGGTGCGGCAGCACTGGCGTGTTTGGGCATGTTGGTTAAGCTGGGCATGCCGCGCAAAAACATCTGGGTCACAGACTTGGCGGGTGTCGTTTACGCGGGCCGCACCGAGTTGATGGACGAAGACAAAATCCAGTTCGTTCAAAAAACCGATAAACGCACCTTGACCGAAGTGATTGATGGCGCAGATGTGTTTTTGGGTCTGTCAGCGGGCGGTGTTTTAAAGCCCGAGATGGTGAAAAAAATGGCGGCCAAGCCCCTGATCATGGCGCTGGCCAACCCCACGCCCGAAATCTTGCCTGAAGAGGTGTTGAAGGTACGCGATGACGCCATCATGGCCACGGGTCGCACCGATTACCCGAATCAGGTGAACAATGTTTTGTGCTTTCCCTACATTTTCCGTGGCGCTTTGGATGCGGGTGCATCCACCATCACCTCGGAGATGGAAATTGCAGCGGTGCATGCCATTGCGGAGCTGGCGCAAGCCGAGCAAAGCGAGGTGGTCGCCGCCGCTTACGCCGGCGAAACCTTGGCCTTTGGCCCTGAGTACCTGATTCCCAAACCGTTCGATCCGCGCTTGATGATGAAGATTGCGCCAGCCGTGGTGCAAGCGGCGATTGCCAGTGGTGTGGCGCAGCGCCCCATCACCGACATGGATGCTTACCGTGAACGCTTGCAGTCCTTGGTCTACGCCTCGGGCTCAGCCATGAAGCCCATCTTTGCTGCTGCCAAACGCGGCCTGAAGAAGCGCATTTGCTTTGCCGAGGGCGAAGACGAACGCGTGCTGCGGGCTGCGCAAATCGTGCTGGACGAAGGTTTGGCCAAACCCACTTTGATTGGCCGCCCCGCCATCATTGCGCAGCGTATCGAACGCTTTGGTTTGCGCCTGACAGAAGGCGTTGATTACGCCGTGGTCAATGTGGAAGACGACCACCGCTACAAAGACTTTTGGCAGACCTATCACCAACTCACTGCCCGCAAAGGCGTGACGACCCATTTGGCCAAGATTGATATGCGGCGGCGTTTAACGCTGATTGGCGCCATGATGCTTCACAAAGGCGAGGTGGATGGCTTGAT
>CALPPP020000170.1 GCA_943325485.2 Rickettsia typhi | reverse complement strand
CTCTGGAAAGCGAAATGCCAACGGGATGGTCACGATTTGGCTCCGGTTGTTGGTGCCCACTCGGGCGGTGGTGAGGGTCATAAGTTAGTCCATTTGCCAGCTACAAAAGTATGTGGCACTTACGAAATTTTGTCAATCTACTTACAAACCGCGCCAAGCGCTTGCTAGCATGAGCCAATGCACGATATCTTGTTGGTAGGCGGTGGACTGGGGGGCTTAGCGGCTGCTTTGGCCTTGGGTCAAGCCGGTGTGGCCACGCAGTTGTTTGAACAAACCCCCGCGTTCACGGAGGTGGGCGCAGGCATTGGCTTGGGTCCCAACGCAGTGCGGCGACTGCAAGGCTGGTGTGTTTCGGAGCCGCTGCAAGCCAAAGGTTTTGTGCCCTCACAGCTCGAGGTGATGGATGCGAATAACGGCCAGCAACTGGGCTGCTTACCCATGGCAAAGGCGTTTGAGCAGCGCTATGGTGCGCCTTACCTCACCATTCACCGCGCAGATTTACACGGTATTTTGTTGAACGCGCTCCAATCCAAGGGCAGCTGCGACTTACGCTTGAATGCGGCTTGGACAGATATTCACAACAGTCTGTTGACAGAGCAGGCTTCAGCGCTCATTGGCGCTGACGGCATCAACAGCACCGTACGCTCCCAAGTGTGGGCCCCACAGCCTTTGCAAGCCAGCGGTCACTGGGCTTACCGCACTCTGTTGCCGCGCCATACCCTGCCTCCTGCGTGGCGCAGCGACGCCATGGGCTTGTGGCTGGGACCTCGTTTGCATGTGGTGCATTACCCCGTGCGAGGCGGTGAATGGCTTAATGTGGTGGTGTTGGTCGAGTCAAACGACACACCCACCGAGGCCGCTTGGGAGACCCAGCGCAGCACAGAACAAACCTCCCACGATTTGCAGCATGCCCTCCAAGGCACTTGCAGCCGCTTGCAAGACGTGGTGCGCATGGCCGAGCATTGGCAAGCATGGACCCTGTTTGATCGCCCTCCTTTGCAAAGTGCCCGTGATATGGCCAAGGGCAGGGTGGCTTTGCTAGGTGACGCAGCCCATCCCATGTTGCCTTATTTGGCGCAAGGTGCTGGCATGGCGATTGAAGATGCGGACGTATTGGCGCAATGTTGGTCGCAAGCGGGGCTAAGCGTTGAGCAACGCTTGCAAGCCTATGCGCAAGCCCGTTGGCATCGCGTGGCCAAGGTACAGGCCAGAGCGCGGCGCAATGCGCGGTTGTTTCACGCCAGTGGTGCCTTGGCTTGGGGACGGGACCTTGCTATGCGTTGGGGCGGGGCGGCGGTCATGGACATGCCTTGGTTGTACGGGCGTTAAAGCCGACCCAGCAACAACCATTCCATCAACGCCTTTTGCACATGCAAACGGTTTTCCGCTTCGTCCCACACCACAGACTGCGGGCCGTCGATCACCTCGGCTTGCACTTCTTCGCCACGGTGGGCGGGAAGGCAATGCATGAAAAGTGCTTCGGGTTTGGCTTGCGCCATCATGCGGCCATCGACACACCAAGCACCAAAGGCTTTCAAGCGAGCTTCGTTCTCGGCTTCAAAGCCCATGCTGGTCCACACATCGGTGGTCACCAAGTCTGCGCCTTGGCAAGCTTGTAACGGGTCTTTAAATACTTTGAAACAGTTGGCGTTTTTCACGCCTGCAATCGCTTGGTTCACCTCATAGCCGCTGGGGGTGCTGACGTGTACCGTGAAGCCCAGCAGGTCTGCTGCTTGCAACCAGGTATTGGCCATGTTGTTGCCGTCCCCCACCCACGCCACCACTTTGCCCTTCAAACAATCCAAGGGATGGTTGACATCGCCGCGGTGCTCAATGAAGGTAAAGAGATCAGCCAAGATTTGGCAGGGATGAAATTCATTCGTCAAACCGTTGATGACAGGCACACGTGAGTTGGCAGCGAAGCGCTCGATTTTGGTTTGCTCGTAAGTGCGAATCATCACCAAGTCCACCATGCGGCTGATGACTTTGGCGCTGTCGTCGATGGGCTCGGCCCGACCGAGTTGGCTGTCGCCGGTGGTCAGATGCACCACCGCACCGCCCATTTGGTACATGCCCGCCTCAAAGCTGATGCGGGTGCGGGTGGAGGCCTTCTCGAAAATCATGGCCAAGGTGCGGTCCACCAGCGGTTGGTGTTTGTCATAGGCCTTGAACTTCGCCTTGATCAGCGCCGCACGACTGAACAAATACGCGTAGTCGTCGGCAGACGCATCGCCAAAATGCAAATAATGTTTCAAAAGCTGGCTCATCTCAGGCCTTGGGTGTATTCAAAAAAGCTTTCACCAGCGGCACCAAGATGGCCACCACCTCGTTGGCCTCGGCCTCGCTCATGATGAGCGCTGGCAGCAAACGGATGACGCTGTCGGCGGTGACACTCAGCAACAGGCCTGCTTCCAAAGCTTGACCCATCAAGGGGCCACAAGGTCGGTCGAGTTCGATGCCAATCATCAAGCCTTGGCCGCGAATGTCTTTCACGCCAGCCATGCCTTTGAATTCACGCTCAAACGCTGCTTTGAAATGCAAGCCGAGGCGGTGGGCGTTTTCAAGCAAGCCGTCTTCTTCCATGATGCGCAAAGTTTCCACGCCAGCTCGCATGGCCAGTGGGTTGCCACCAAAGGTGGTGCCGTGGTTGCCTGGCTGAAAAATGCCAGCGGCTTTGGGCCCAGCCACCACCGCGCCAATTGGCACGCCAGAACCCAGCCCTTTGGCCAAGGGCATGACATCGGGGTGAATACCTGCCCATTGGTGGGCAAACCATTTGCCGGTGCGACCAATGCCGCATTGCACCTCGTCAATCATCAGCAACCAGTCTTGGGCGTCGCACAGGGCGCGAATATCGCGCAGGTAGTCGGCTCGCATGGGGTTGACGCCACCTTCGCCTTGGATGGTCTCGAAAAATACCGCCACCACATTGGGATTGCCCTGCGTTGCTTTTTTCAGGGCCTCGATATCGTTCAGCGGCACCCGAATAAAACCTTCCACCAAAGGACCAAAACCCTGCTGAATTTTGGTGTTGCCGGTGGCGCTCAACGTGGCGATGCTGCGGCCATGAAAAGCACGTTCGTAAACCACAACTTCAGGTCGCTCAATGCCTTTGTCGTGGCCAAATTTGCGGGCCATCTTCAGAGCGGCTTCGTTGGCCTCTAAGCCTGAATTGCAAAAGAACACATTGCTCAAGCCCGACAACTCAACCAACTTATCAGCCAGTTGCTGCTGCAAAGGGATGTGATAGTAGTTGCAGCTGTGCATCATCTTGCCCACTTGGTCTTGCAGGGCAGGGGTGAGCTTGGGGTGGGCATGACCCAAGGTGTTGACCGCAATGCCGGACAAAGCGTCTAGATAGCATTTGCCCGCGGTATCCCACAAACGCACACCTCGTCCATGCGACACCGTCATCGGCAGTCGGCCATAGGTGTTCATCAAATGGGCAGCGGGATCGTGAGCGGCAGACATGGGCTTTCCTCGGGCGTCAAATGAAATCGGCTCTGCAGCCTTGCAGGCTGGAGCCGAGGTGCAGATTCTAGGGGGGAATCATTGTCAGAAGCCTGAAACCACAGGCCTCTAGAATGATTTTGTGCACAGCAACAACTCCAACGAAATCATCATCCTCGGCGTGACCACCAGCGGTCAGACCTTCCGACCCAGCGACTGGGCCGAGCGATTAGCCGGTGTGATGAGCAGTTTTCGCCCTGGGGGTGCCCAGCCTGGCGACCATTTGAGTTATTCGCCCTGGTGCGTGCCCAACACCTTGGACGGACAAAAATGCGTCATCGTCCACACCGATATGCGATCAGCCCATGTCATGGCTTGGGATTTTGTGATGGGCTTTGCTAGAGACAACCAGTTGCAAGTCATCCCTGCCAAGCAGCCATAAAAAAACCGCCCCGAAGGGCGGTTTCTGCTTTTTT
>CALPPP020000169.1 GCA_943325485.2 Rickettsia typhi | reverse complement strand
TCGGCCCAGGCAGGAAAAGCGGCTTGTGCGGCGGCCACGGCTTGTGCCACATCGTTGTGGTTGGCCAAAGCGACTTGGCCCGTGACCGTACCGGTGGCAGGGTTGGTCACCGGCTGGCTGCGCCCAGAGATGCCTGCGTGGGATGCGCCGTGAATGAAGTGGCCTATCTGCTGTGTGCTCATGTTTGTCTCTTAGTCATTGAAGATGGATTATCTGAAGTTGCTCAAAGGCCTTGAGCTAAGACGGGGAAGAGCTTGTGCAAGCCATCGGCCATGACTTCGACCGCCAGCGCAGCCAAGATCAAGCCCATGAGACGGGTCATCACATTGATGCCGGTTTTGCCCATCACCCGCGCAATCGGTGCTGCCATGGCAAAGCACAACGCAGTGGCCAAACCAATCACCACGCCATAGCCCACCAAGGTGCCCAGTTGCAGCACGGTTTTGGCTTTGTCCGCATAAATCACCATGGTGGACATGGTGGCTGGGCCCGTCAGCAAGGGAATCGCCAAGGGCACCACTGCGATGCTGGCGCCCACGGTGGCACGGGCTTCGGCGTCATGCACTTCATCGGCGTTGGCGCGGGCCTCGGCGGGTTGGGCATTGAGCATGGACAACGCCGAGGTCAACAACAACATGCCGCCGCCCACTTGGAAACTGGCCAAAGAAATGCCAAAAAATTCCAATATCTGCAAACCCAGCAAGGCACTGGCGGCAATCACCACGAAGGCGGTGAACGACGACACGAGGATGGTGCGTTGGCGCTGGGCTTTGCTAAAGCCTTGGGTAAAGTGAATGAAAAACGGCACACAGGCCAAGGGGTTAACCACGGCCAGCAAAGTGATGAGAGGTTTGTAGTCCATCAGGCGCTTTCAGTCGGCGCGGTATGCCGGCGCCTGAACATGCCCCAGCCTTCCATGTGCAACACCTTGTCGCCATGCTGGTTGAACATTTCCCACAGGTTGCGGGTCATGCCCACATCGGGTCGGCGGCCCATGGGCTTAGTCTCCAGCACCGTGGTTTTCAAATGCAAGGTGTCATTGGGGTAGACCGGTTTTTTCCATTGGATGTTCTCTAAGCCCGGTGAACCCAGACTGGATGTTTGGCTTAAGAAGTTCGTCACCATCAAACGCATGGCCATGGCACAGGTGTGCCAACCACTGGCGCACAAACCGCCAAAAACAGAGGCTTCGCCTGCTGCGTCATCTAAATGAAAAGGCTGGGGATCAAACTGGCTGGCAAAGGCAATGATTTCTTCGCGGGTGGGCGAGATGGTGCCCAGGTCGCGCACCTGCCCCACCGCCATGTCTTCCCAAAAATAGATGATGTCAGACATCAGCGACCACCACCCACGTCGATATTGGTGCCGGTGACATAGGCCGCCGCATCGCTGAGCAACCACACAATGGCCTCTGCCACTTCCAAGGCCGTACCAGGGCGTTGCATGGGCACAAGGTGCGCCAGTTGGTTGGCGCGATCTGGGATGCCGCCGCTGGCGTGGATGTCGGTCAAGATGAGGCCCGGGCGAACCGCGTTCACGCGTATGCCTTCGGCAGCGACCTCCTTGGCCAATCCAATGGTGAAGGTATCAATTGCACCCTTGCTGGCAGCGTAATCGACATACTGTCCAGGCGCACCCAGCTTGGCTGCTGCGCTGCTGAGGTTGACGATGCCACCCCCTGCACCGCCGTGTGCGGTGCTCATGCGCAACACGGCTTGCTTGGCGCAAGCGAAAGAGCCTAAGACGTTGATGCGCATCATGCGTTCCAGACGCTCCCATGAGGTGGTGTCAACCCGCGCGGGCACATCCAGCACCCCCGCGTTGTTGACCAAGCCACCCAACGCCCCCATCTCTTTGTCGACACTCTTGAACAAGCGATCAATATCAGCCTCTATGCCGACATCGGCTTGAAAGGCTTGTGCCTGTCCACCCTTGGCGCGAATCGCTTGCACCACATGGTCTGCGGCTTGCGCGTCGCGGGTGTAATTCACCGCCACAGCCCAGCCCTGTTGCGCAGCTAAGACCGCAGTGGCAGCACCGATACCGCGGCTTGCACCGGTGATGAGTAAAACGCGTGGCATGGGGAGGTCTCCGAAGTGAGGGAAAAGGGCAGCCATTCAAAATAGTAGGATGACGACCCGTTTGGCGTTTTGCCAAGCGCAAAAAGATAACACGATTGGAGACACCTTTTGAGCCTCGTCATCGATTACTACTTAGCCCCGCAAAGCCCGTGGACTTACTTTGGCCATGCCCGCTTGGTGCAAATGGCCAAGCAAGCGGGTGCCACAGTGCGCATCATGCCCGTCGATTTGGGTGGCCAAATTTTCCCCGCTACCGGTGGCCTGCCCGTGGGTCAGCGCCCGCCGCAGCGCCAAGCCTACCGCTTGGTGGAGTTGCAGCGCTTTAGCCATTTCTTGCAAATGCCCTTTAACCTAAAGCCCAAGTTTTTCCCCGTCGCCGGAGACGATGCGGCACGACTCATCATTGCGGTGGACCAGCACGATGGGGTGGACGCCGCGATGAAAGTCTGCGGCGCAGTGTTAGCAGCGGTGTGGGTGCAAGAGCGAGACATTGCTGACGCCAGCGTGTTGCAAGCCATTTTGAAGGAGCAGGGTGTGGCGGCTGATCGCTGGGAGGCTGCCAAAGCCCCCGCAGCGCAAGACGCCTACATGGCCTACACCCGCCAAGCCATGGACGCGGGTGTGTTTGGTGCGCCCAGCTATGTGGTGGACGGCGAAATTTTTTGGGGCCAAGACCGGTTGGATTTTTTACAACGTCGCTTGCAAGCGGCTTGAGAAAAGGGAGGCACACATGGGGCATTTTGTTCAATTGCGCGCGGCTGATGGCTTTGAGTCACAGGCCTATGTGGCGCAACCTAAAACCGAGCCACGCGGCGCCATCGTGGTTTTGCAAGAAATTTTTGGCGTTAACTCGCACATACGCGCCATCTGCGATGGTTTTGCGTTTGTGGGTTTTTTAGCGATTGCACCCGCCACCTTTTCCCGCGTCAAAAAAGACGTGGATTTGGGCTACACCGCTTCAGATGTTGAAATTGGCCGTGCCTTGAAAAACCTCTCGGAAGGCCTGCCCCCTCCTGGCGTGATGGCCGATGTGCAAGCTGCCATCAGCCATGCCTCATTGGCGACCAAAGGCAAAGTGGGCGTGGTGGGTTACTGCTGGGGCGGCCTGCTGAGTTGGAGAACCGCCACCCAGTTGGCCAATGTCAAAGCGGCGGTGACCTACTATGGCGGGGGCATGACTTTAGAGCCAGAGCTTTTCAAAAAACCGCTGTGTCCCACCTTGGCGCACTTTGGCGCCAAGGATGGCTTGATTCCTTTGAACACCGTGCAGGCCTTCAAACAGGCCCAGCCTAAAGTGGAGGTGCATGAATACGACGCTGACCACGGTTTCAATTGCGACCAGCGCGGTTCCTACAACCTGGCTGCCGCAGACTTGGCGCTAGAACGCACCCTGGGCTTTTTTATCAAGCACCTCGAGGCTTAAGCAGCTTTTAAGCGTCGCGCATTTTTTCAGCTGCTGCGATGGCGAAATAGGTCAGCACGCCATCGGCACCGGCGCGTTTGAACGCCAGCAAGCTCTCCATCATCACCGCGTCGTGGTCCAGCCAGCCGTTTTGCGCGGCGGCTTTGAGCATGGCGTATTCGCCCGAGACTTGGTAGGCAAAGGTGGGCAGGTGGAACTCGTCTTTGACGCGGCGCACGATGTCCAAATAAGGCATGCCGGGCTTGACCATCACCATGTCCGCGCCTTCGGCAATGTCCATCGCGACTTCACGCAGGGCTTCATCGCTGTTGCCCGCGTCCATTTGGTAGACCTTTTTGTTGCTCTTACCCAAGTTACCCGCCGGGCCCACGGCGTCACGAAACGGTCCGTAAAACGCGCTGGCGTACTTGGCGCTGTAGGCCATGATGCGGGTGTGGATGTG
>CALPPP020000168.1 GCA_943325485.2 Rickettsia typhi | reverse complement strand
CACGGGCGTTCTCGCGTCCTTGGTGTGTGGGGTTGCGGCTACCCACCACCTCCAAGGCAGGCCCCAAGGGCCGCTGCAACTGGCCACGCGCAAACACCAACAGCGGCGCGTCGTGCAAGGCCAAGAGCCCAGCCGGATAGGCCTTGTTGTCCCAGGTCCACACCGCGTGCGCCATGCCTTGCTCAGTTGTTGCCAACCAGGTGCTGGTGCGCTGGCAATGCGCCTGCCATTCAGGAGGGTCTGTCAGCAAGGCCTTGGCTAGCGGCTCCCCCAGCGCTTGCGCCAATGCCTCAAAAGGTTGTGCCCATATGGCGGGTAAGGAGCCGCATAAGCGCCACAGTCGGCGAGCGCTTGCTGCACCCAAGCCTGGGGTGAGCAACAAGCGTAATGCCAACGCCCAGTCGTTGGCCGTCTGGTTTTGTGGGGTGAGCGCATGGCTACCCGTGGCAGCTAAACCGTGATGAGACAAAGACATGGTGGTGGCCCCTTGTGAAAGTCACCAGCATAAAAACCGTCTTTGTCCATGAGGTGGAGGCGCTTTGCGCTTATTCCGCAGCCACACTTCACCCCTTGGTCCAAAAAAGCGACAATACAGCCCCATGGCATTACTCACCATTCTTTCCTACCCCGACCCCCGCTTGCATACCGTGGCCAAACCGGTTGCCGTGGTCGACGACCGCATACGCACCCTGGCAGCCGACATGATCGAGACCATGTACGAGTCCAAAGGCGTGGGCTTGGCCGCTACCCAAGTGGATGTGCACGAGCGTGTGGTGGTGATGGATGTCTCCGAAGAACACAACCAGCCCTTGGTGATGATCAACCCCGAGTTGCTGTGGAAAAGCGATGAACGCATCAAGGGCGAAGAAGGCTGCTTGTCGGTACCCGGCGTATTTGACAGTGTCGAACGTGCTGCGCAAGTCAGAATTCAAGCCTTGGACGAGCATGGAAGCATGCAAACTTACGAAGCCGATGGTTTGATGGCAGTCTGCATTCAGCACGAGATGGACCACCTCATGGGCAAGGTGTTTGTCGAATACCTGTCCTTGCTCAAACGCACCCGCATACGCGGCAAGCTGGTCAAAGCACAACGCGAAATCGAGCGCTAAGCCATGCGCTTGGTCTTTGCCGGTACGCCGGTTTTTGCGCAAACCGCGTTGGCAGCTTTGCATGGTGGCGGCCACGACATCGCTTTGGTGCTGACCCAACCCGACCGCCCAGCCGGTCGCGGCATGCAGTTGCAAGCCTCTGCTGTCAAGCAATACGCCTTGCAATACGGCATGGCGTTATGCCAACCCACCAGCTTGCGCTTGGATGGCAACTACCCCAACGAAGCCGCCGCCGCCCAAGTGGCCATTGCCCAAGCACAGGCCGAGGCCATGGTGGTGGTGGCTTATGGTTTGATCTTGCCAGTGTGGGCATTGAAAAGCGTGCCCTTGGGTTGCCTCAATATCCACGCCTCGCTGTTGCCGCGCTGGCGCGGTGCGGCACCCATTCAACGCGCCATCGAAGCGGGCGACGCCGAGAGTGGCGTGTGCATCATGCACATGGAAGAGGGCTTGGACACCGGTCCCGTGTTATGGCGCCAAGCCTTGCCTTTGTCAGCCGATGAAACCAGCGCCACGCTGCACGATAAGCTGGCCTCCTTGGGTGCTCAAGGTATTTTGCAAACTTTGGCGCAACTGCCTCAGCTGAGCGCCGTGGCTCAACCAACGCAAGGCGTCACCTACGCCACCAAGATCGACAAGCAAGAAGCGCTGATCGACTGGTCACTCAGCGCCGAGGTGCTGTCGCGCCGCGTACGTGCCTTCGACCCTTTTCCTGGTGCGCACACCGTGTGGCAAGGGCAGGCTTTAAAGGTTTGGTCAGCACTTGCGTTGTCCGCCACAAGTAACCAAGCCCCTGGTACCGTGTTGCAAGCCAACGCGCAAGGCTTGGACGTGGCTTGCGGCGAGGGCGTGCTGCGGCTGACGCAGATGCAAAAGCCTGGCGGCAAGCGCTTGGCCTTTGCTGAACTGTTGCGCGGCCTTGGTGATTGGCAAGGCGTGGTGTTGGGTCGCTGATGCCTGAAGCATGTTTCTAGACCCCGCCAATTTTCGCCATCCCGCTTTTCGCACGGGCATGGCTGACGCATTCAAAGTGGCGCCCGGTATTTGGGCTTGGGGTTTGATGACCGGCGTGTCCATGGTGCAAGCGGGCTTGGGTCCTGCGATGTCCACCTGGATGACCTTGCTGGTGTATGGCGGCAGTGCGCAATTGGCGGTCACACCCTTGATGGCCGTTGGCACACCCGTGTGGGTGCTCTTGGCCACCGCGTTTTGCGTCAACTTGCGCTTTGCGGTGTTCAGCTTGCATTTGCGCGGCTACATGATGGCGTGGCCGCGCTGGCAACGGCTCACCATAGGCTATCTGATCGCTGATTTGAACTATGTGCAGTTTGTGCAAAACCATCCCCAACCCGCCACCGATACGGCAGGCCAACGCGCTGAAATGGCCTACCTTTGCGGCAACTGTTTTTTAACATGGACGGGCTGGCAAGTTGCCAGCATATTGGGCATTGTGTTGGCCAGCCAAGTGCCGCTGTCCTGGGGTTTGGGGTTTGCCGGCGTGTTGGCCTTGGTGGGCATCCTCTGTTCGCTGGCCAGTTCTCGCATGCGCACCGTGTCTTTGGTGATCTCTGGGGCTGCAGCAGTTGCTGCCTATGCACTGCCCTTGCGATTGAACATCTTGGTGGCCATCGCTGCGGCCGTGGCCATGTGTTTATTGATTGAAAAAACCGCTGGTTTGAACAAGGCTGCACATGATTGATGTGTTTCAACTCCTCACCCTGTTGGGTTTGGCTGCCATGACGGTGCTGACACGCTGCTTTTTCTTTATCTTGAACCGCGAGTTGCCTTTTCCTGCATGGGCGCAACGCGGCTTGCAATACGCCCCGATTGCCGCGCTAGCGGCCGTGGTGGTGCCCGAAGTGATGGTCACGCAAGGGCATTTGATCAACACTTGGCTGGATGCGCGACTCTTGGGCGCAGCGGCTGGTGTGGCTTATTACACCTACCGCCGGGGGCAAGGCCAAGCGGTGCTTGGCACCATCTTGGTAGGTATGGCGGTCTATTTGCCACTGCACATTGGGTTGGGCTGGTAGGCGTCATTGCGAATCTCGTCATTGCGAGCGAAGCGAAGCAATCTCGTCATTGCGAGGAGCACAGCGACGAAGCAAACTGACGACGCAAACCTCCCACAAAGCCCGTGCCGCAGGTCGGCCGCAGCCGACGTTGTGTAAGCATGGAGGCGAGGCCGAGCCTGCGGTGCGGGTATTTGCAGAAGATTGCTTCGCTTCGCTCGCAATGACGAACCTGCTCAATGGCGAACCATCGCAATGACGATCCTTAGTAATGACGATCCTTAGTAATGACGAATCCTCTCGTTAGCTATATAGGCCCTAAAATGCGGCGCAAATAACATACCAAAGAGACAAGAACATGAACATCATCCGCTTCGCCGACCTGTGCGCCCAAGGAAAAGCCCAAGGCCAACGCGTCTTCATCCGCGCCGACCTCAATGTGCCGTTTGACGACCACGGCCACATCAGCGAAGACACCCGCATCCGCGCGTCCGTGCCTTGCATCCAGATGGCGCTGGCCGCCGGTGCGGCGGTCATGGTCACCTCGCATTTGGGCCGGCCCACCGAGGGTGAATTCAAGCCCGAAGACTCGTTGGCACCTGTGGCCAAGCGCTTGGGCGAACTGCTGGGCCGCGAGGTGCCGGTGCTGGCCAGCTGGGTGGGCGGCGTGCAAGTCGCCCCCGGCCAAGTGGTGATGCTGGAGAACTGCCGCGTCAACAAAGGCGAGAAGAAAAACAGCGAAGACCTGGCCCGCCAAATGGCCGCGTTGTGCGACATCTATGTCAACGACGCCTTTGGCACCGCCCACCGCGCCGAGGGCACCACCTACGGCATCGCGCAGTTCGCGCCCATCGCTTG
>CALPPP020000167.1 GCA_943325485.2 Rickettsia typhi | reverse complement strand
GGCGTATTCGCTGCAACTGGCCCAACCTTTGCGCTGGGCTGATAAGACAGTGAAAGTTTGATATGGAAATTTTGTTTTTACTCATCCCTTTGTCGGTTGTTCTGGTGCTGCTGATTTTGATTGGCCTGTGGTGGGCCATCGATAAAGGACAGTTTGAGCAACTGGAGGGCGAGGGTGAACGCATCCTGCGCCATGAATGAATTGAAAGTAGAAAGGTAATCCATGAATTCCATCACTGAAAGCACTTACAGCGATACGGTTGTACGTCAATTCACCCTGATGACGGTGGTCTGGGGTGTGGTCGGCATGTTGGTCGGGTTGATCATTGCAGCCCAACTGGCTTGGCCCGAATTGAATTTCGGCATCTCTTGGCTCAGTTACGGAAGATTGCGCCCCTTGCATACCAACGCAGTGATTTTTGCGTTTGGGGGTTGTGCCTTGTTTGCCACCAGTTACTACGTGGTGCAGCGAACCGGTCAAACCCGGTTGTTTGCACCTAAGTTAGCGGCTTTTACATTCTGGGGTTGGCAAGCGGTGATCTTGGCAGCGGCCATCAGCTTGCCCTTGGGCTATACCAGCGGCAAAGAATACGCCGAGCTAGAGTGGCCGATTGATATCTTGATCACCTTGGTCTGGGTGTCCTACGCCATCGTCTTCTTTGGCACCATCGTCAAACGCAAAGTCAGCCACATCTATGTGGCCAACTGGTTTTATGGCGCATTTATTCTGACCGTGGCTGTGCTGCATTTGGTCAACAGCGCTGCGATGCCTGCGGGATGGATGAAATCGTATTCAGCCTATGCCGGTGTGCAAGACGCCATGGTGCAGTGGTGGTACGGCCATAACGCCGTGGGCTTTTTCCTGACAGCGGGCTTTTTGGGAATGATGTATTACTTCGTCCCCAAGCAAGCAGAGCGCCCTGTGTACTCTTACCGCTTGTCGATTGTTCACTTCTGGGCTTTGATATTCACCTATATGTGGGCTGGCCCCCACCATTTGCACTACACCGCTCTGCCGGACTGGACACAGTCGCTGGGCATGGTGTTCTCCCTTATTTTGTTGGCGCCCAGTTGGGGCGGCATGATCAACGGCATCATGACTTTATCGGGTGCTTGGCACAAATTGCGCGACGACCCCGTGCTGCGATTCATGATCGTGTCCTTGTCTTTCTACGGCATGAGCACCTTTGAAGGTCCCATGATGTCCATCAAGACTGTCAATGCTTTGTCGCATTACACCGATTGGACGGTGGGCCATGTGCATTCAGGCGCCTTGGGTTGGGTGGGCTTGATCTCCATGGGCGCGGTGTATTTCTTGGTGCCCCGTTTGTTTGGCCAGAAAAAAATGCACAGTGTGCCTGCTATTGAGTTGCATTTTTGGACCGCCACCATCGGCATCGTGCTCTACATCAGTGCCATGTGGATTGCAGGAGTGATGCAAGGCCTGATGTGGCGAGCTATCAATGAAGACGGCACGCTCACCTACACCTTTGTGGAAAGTGTGAAAGCCACTTACCCCTACTACGTTGTTCGGGTGGTGGGTGGTGTGCTGTATTTGTTCGGCATGTTGGTGATGTTGTGGAACGTGATGATGACCGCAGTCAAAGGCCAAGTCATTGCCATCCCTGTACCCGCTGTTGTGGTCCACGCCTAAGGAGTCAAGAATGTCTGATCAAAAACCCCAAGGCTTTAGCCACGAAAAAATTGAAACCCACAGCTTTTTGATGGTGGTGCTGATTGTGCTGGTCATCGCGGTTGGAGGCTTGGTGGAAATCGTGCCACTGTTTTTCCAAAGCTCCACCACCCAACCCTTGGAGGGTGTCAAGCCCCTGCCAGCACTGGAATTGGCTGGGCGAGACATCTATGTGCGTGAGGGTTGCTACAACTGTCACTCGCAAATGATTCGTCCCTTCAGATCGGAAACTCTGCGTTACGGGAATTACTCTGTGGCGGGTGAGTTTGTGTATGACCACCCCTTCCAGTGGGGCAGCAAGCGCACAGGCCCAGACTTGCACCGTGTGGGTGGTAAGTACAGCGATGACTGGCACCATATTCACTTTGTGAATCCGCGTGACTTGGTGCCTGAATCGAATATGCCTGCTTACCCTTGGCTAGAAAAAGACATGGTCGATGCCGAGGCCTTGCCCAAGCACTTGAAAGCCCTGCGAGCAGTGGGTGTGCCCTATACCGATCAAGACATCGCAGGTGCCACTGAAGCAGTACGCGGCAAAACAGAGTTGCAAGCGTTGACGGCTTACTTGCAGGGCCTTGGCCGTGCATTGAAATAAGGACACAGCATGGACATCACGACTTTACGCATCGCCACCACGGTGGTGGGTTTTCTCTGTTTTCTGGGCATTGTGCTTTGGGTGTTTGACCGACAAAAAACCAAGCGCTTCGATGAAGCCGCCCAGTTACCTTTTTTGGATGAATAAGGATTGCCATGAGTGACTTCACAGGATCATTTTGGTCGAGCTATATCTCTGTCATCAGCATCGTTGGCATACTGGCGTGCTTGGTGTTGTTGTGGGTGACGGCTCGCAAGAAAAACACAGGGAACGCCGACAACACCACAGGCCATGTCTGGGATGAAGATTTGCGTGAGATGAACAACCCCTTGCCCCTGTGGTGGGTGGGTATGTTTGTCATCACCATTATTTTTGGCTTGAGCTATTTGTGGCTCTACCCAGGATTGGGTACTTACAAGGGCAGTTTGGGGTGGTCTTCCAAAGCCGAATACGACACAGAGATAGCACAAACCAACGCTCAACTCGTTTCTCTTTATCAACGTTTTGATGCCATGCCAGTGGAACAACTGGCATTCAATCAAGAAGGCCATGCGATTGGCGAACATTTGTTCATGAATAACTGTGCACAGTGCCATGGCTCTGATGGGAGGGGCTCCAAAGGTTTCCCCAACTTGACCGATGGAGATTGGTTGTATGGCGGAACGCCTGAAAAAATCAAGGAAAGCATCACCCTGGGTCGTTTAGGTCAAATGCCCCCCTTGGCTGCGGCAGTGGGATCGGCTGATGACATTCAAAACCTGGCCAACTATGTGCTGAGCCTCTCAGGCAGTCCCCACGATTCATTGAAAGCGGGTTTTGGAAAGCCTAAATTTGGTGTGTGTGCTTCGTGTCACGGTATCGAAGGCAAGGGAAATCAAACCCTAGGTGCGCCCAACCTCACAGATAAAACCTGGCTGCATGGTTGGGGCGAGGGTGCTATTGTGGCCATGGTCCAAAACGGCAAGATCAACCAAATGCCTGAACAAAAAGACCGTCTCACAACTTCACAAATTCATGCGTTAACAGCTTACGTATGGTCACTTTCTCATCACCAAGATGCCTCAGCAAAACCCTGAGTTTCTTTATGCATCCTTGCCCAAGATATACCCCCGTGCGGTGCATGGGGTGTTCGCTTATTGGCGCTGGCTAGGCGTTTTCATCACGCAACTGGTGTTTTATGGTTTGCCTTGGTTGGAATGGGGGCAGCGCCAAGCCGTGCTGTTCGATTTGCAAGCCAAACGCTTTTATGTGTTTGGTTTGGTGCTCTATCCCCAAGACTTTATTTACCTGACCGGCATGCTGATTGTGGCGGCCTTGTCGCTGTTTTTGTTCACAGCGGTCGCAGGTCGTTTGTGGTGTGGCTATGCCTGTCCGCAAACGGTGTACAGCGAAATATTCATGTGGATAGAGCGCAAGGTTGAAGGTGACCGAGGTGCACGTATGCACTTGGATGAAGGCAGCTTCTCACTGGAAAAACTGGTGAAGAAGACCTACAAGCATATTGTGTGGTTAGGTTTTTCTATTTGGACAGGGTTCACCTTTGTGGGGTATTTCACCCCTATACATAGCTTAGGCATGGAGTTTTTACAGACACGCATGGGTTCATGGGAAGTGTTCTGGGTGTTCTTCTATGGCTTTGCCACCTATGGCAACGCGGGCTTCATGCGTGAGCAGGTGTGCAAATACATGTGCCCCTATGCGCGGTT
>CALPPP020000166.1 GCA_943325485.2 Rickettsia typhi | reverse complement strand
GCTGATTTGGCCCACATCCAACTTGGCGGCCACACGCGGCGCGATGTTTTTGCCGCTGGCGGTGGCGGCAAACAGAATGTGTGAATAGCCAGAGGCCAGCGCCAGCACTTGGGCAGCAACATGCTCGGCCAAACCATGGGCAAAACCCTCAGCATCCGCATGCAGCACTTTGCTGATACCAGCGATGTGGGAAGCAGCAAGGGCGGCAGCGGCGGCGTCTTTGCCAGCCACCAACACATGCACCTCACCACCACAGGCCAAGGCGGCGGTGACGGTGTTCAAGGTGGCGGGTTTGATCTGGTGGTTATCGTGTTCTGCGATGACTAAAGCGGACATGTCAAATCACCTTTGCTTCGTTTTTCAATTTATCCACCAAGGCGGCCACATCGGCCACTTTGATACCTGCGCTGCGCTTGGGCGGCTCGCTGACCTTCAAGGTCTTGATGCGTGGCTTCACATCTACACCGAGGTCTTCGGGTTTGAAGATATCGAGTTGTTTTTTCTTGGCCTTCATGATGTTGGGCAAGGTGACGTAGCGCGGCTCGTTCAAGCGCAAGTCGGTGGTGATGACGGCAGGCAAGGTCAGCTTCAAGGTTTCCAATCCGCCATCCACCTCACGGGTGACCAAAGCGTGGCCATCGGCCATCTCCACCTTGGAGGCAAAAGTGGCTTGCGGCCAGTCGGCCAGCGCGGCCAACATTTGGCCGGTTTGGTTGCAGTCGTCATCAATCGCTTGCTTGCCCAATATGACCAAGCCGGGTTGTTCTTTGTCGGCCAAGGCTTTGAGGAGTTTGGCCACAGCCAAGGGCTGCAACTCTTCATTGGTTTCCACCAAGATGCCACGGTCGGCACCGATGGCCATGGCGGTGCGCAAGGTTTCTTGGCATTGGGTAACGCCACAAGACACCACGATCACTTCGCTCAAAACGCCTTTTTCTTTCAAACGAACCGCCTCTTCGACAGCGATTTCGTCAAAGGGGTTCATGCTCATTTTGACGTTGGCGATGTCCACGCCGCTTTGGTCGGACTTGACCCGAACTTTGACGTTGTAATCCACCACGCGCTTGACCGCGACCAGTGCCTTCATGGGTTTTCTCCAGGGAATTAAGGGGATGCAAGTTGACGTAACGTCATTCTAGACGAAACCGAAAGTATTTAAGAACGACCGTGCTTTTTTACACCCAAACGGGAAAAGTCTTTTGAATTCAAGGAGGTGCGGGACGCCAAAAACCCTGTTGCTGGGATTTGGGCAACTCAATACCCGCTTGCCGCAAAGCGAGCATGACAGCGGTGTTGATTTGGGAGCGGGTCTTTAAATACCCCGCCTCGGGGTCGCTAACCCAAGACACCACGGTGAACTCCAAACCGGCGGCATCGACCTTGCTCAAAAACGCTTGCGGCTCAGGGTCACGCAATACCCGCTCACTTTGCAAGGCGGCTTGGCACAGCAGGGCTTGAACTTTGGCGATGTCCACCTCAGTGCCCAGCGTGAAACTGCAATTCACGGCAATTTGCGGGTCGCTCAGCGACAGGTTGTCGACCCGCTGGGTCAGCAGCATCTCGTTGGGAATGATGGATTCGCGCCCACTGGGGTCACGCAGCAAGGTGTAGCGGGTTTTGATATCAGTCACCCGCCCTTCCAAACCATCCACCTTGATGTAGTCGCCAATGCGCACTGAACGCTCGACCAACACCACAAAACCGCTGACGTAATTGGCCGCCAGTTTTTGCAAACCCAAGCCCAGCCCCACACCAAAAGCACCACCCAAGACTGACAACGCCGTCAGGTCGACCCCCACCGCAGACAGGGCAAACAGCAAACCCACCAAGAGCAAAACCGCCCGCAGCAAATTGGCCGCGACTTTGCGCATGGACAAATCGCTCACGGTGCGGGCCAACAAGCGTTGTTCAATGGTGGCCGACACCCACAAACTGAGCACCAAGACCAAGCCGCACGACAACACGCCTTCGAGCAAGGTACGCAGGTCTAAGCGTACTTTGCCGAAATTGAGTTTTATCTGCTCTAGCTCATTCGCCACCATAGGTAACAAGTCGGTGATCCACAGCACCGCCAAGGCCCAGGCCAGCCAAGAGATCAACCGCTCGGTGAGTTGCGCCAAGGGCGACACAGGAAACACCGCCATCAATACCCGTGCGCACAAACGAATGAGTGCCAGCGACAAAAGTACTGGAATTGCCAGTTTGAACAGCAAGGGGGTTTGGTGTTTAAGGAACACCACCTGTGCGACATAGGCCAAGGCCAAGGCCGCCATGGGAAACAACACCCCATCGACCACACCACGGCCAAACAGCACCGATGTCTGAGATGCAAAACGGCTGAGTTGGTAACTGATCAGCCATGCCAGCAAGAGCGCCAAGGCCAGCAGCGTCAATTCTTTCAAAAGCAAAGGTTGCACCTCGGTTTGCAGCCAAGGTGAGAGCAAAGCAGTCAAGGTATCCATGTGAAATTAGCTTAACACGAGGGCATGACCATGGGCTTGGCTACACTCGAAACCCATGACCGTCTTTCGCACCCTTGTTTCACGATGCTCTGCCGCTTGCTTGAGTATTTTTTTGCTGCTGGCGTATGCCCCCACAATTGCGTACAGCCAGCCAGCTGCAAACCCAAAAAGCAAAAAGGCCGTCAAGAAAACCCCATTGCAGAAAGCCAAAACAAAAACCAAGGTGGTGGTGGGCAAGGCCTTGGGCAACACACCCACGGTGAAAGCCTTGGCAAGCCGCCTGAGCACAGAGCACCAACTGCCCAAAGCTTGGGTGCAGCAGCAAATAGCTTCTGCGCGTTTGTTGCCTCAGGTACAGCAAATGGTGTTGCCGCCTGTCTCGCCCACAGCGAAAAATTGGCAAGCCTATCGCTCACGTTTTTTGCAAGCCGCCCGCATACAAGCGGGCGTGGCGTTTGCACGGAAATACGCAGATGAACTCCAACGCGCTGAAGTCAACTATGGTGTCCCCAGCGCTTATGTGTTGGGCGTATTGGGTGTGGAAACTTTTTTTGGTCAGCACCAAGGGCAGTTCAAGGTACTGGACGCTTTGGCAACGCTCAGCATGGCGTTTCCCAAAGAACACCCCTATGCCAGCGAGCGGCAGGCGTTTTTTGAGAACGAATTGGGTCACCACTTGAAGCAGTTGCGCCAGCAGCCTTCTTTGAAAAACCAACTGGGCAGTTTTGCTGGTGCAAGCGGTTGGCCGCAGTTCATGCCTTCGAGCATCGCCAAGTTTGCGGTGGATTTTGACGGCGATGGACGCATCGATTTAGCCCGCAGCCCAGTCGATGCGATGGGCTCAGTGGCGCATTACTTTCAAGCCTTTGGCTGGCAAACCGGCATGCCCACCCACTTCGAGGTGAAAGTCAACGCCACTGAAGCTGATTTGGCGGCGCTGCTGGCGCCTGACATCGTGCCCTCATGGTCGCTTGCCCACTTGCAAGACAAGGGTGTTGAGGTGATGAGCGCATCTGGCTACGCACAGCCTTTGGCTTTGGTGCAACTCTTCAACGCTGACGACCCGCCGTCTTACGTGGCGGGAACAGAAAATTTCTTTGTGATCACCCGCTACAACCGCAGCAGCTACTACGCCTTGGCGGTGATTGAGTTGGGTGAAGCTGTGGCAAAGGCGCTGGGCGAATAAGCATCCTCATTGCTCGAAATTCGTCATTGCGAGCGCAGCGAAGCAATCCCCGTCATTGCGAGCGCAGCGAAGCAATCCCCGTCATCGCTCGTTAAGTGTCATTGCGAGCGTTGCGAAGCAATCTCTGACAAGCCCCGCGCCGCAGGATCGGCCTCGCCTCCATGCTTTCACAACGTCGGCTACGGCCGACCTGCAAGACGGGTCTTTGCGAGTGCCACTGATATGGGCAGCAACTAGGGCAACTGGTAAAAGTCATAGCTCCACTGGGTAATTGCGATGAGTATTTCACCAAACCCAAGATGCGACACAGAGATGACACTGCCTAGACCTGAACCCTCGCGCTAT
>CALPPP020000165.1 GCA_943325485.2 Rickettsia typhi | reverse complement strand
ATGGCATCCGGGTGCATCCGCATCTTCAAGAGATTGCCGCCAAAGACTGGGACGGTTTGCTTTTCCAGCAACACAGTCCTACCCCATTTATGCGACATGCCTATTTGCTGGCGATGCAAGAAAGCGCCAGCGCCACTGCTGCTACGGGGTGGCAAGCGCAGTTCATCAGCTTATGGCAGGGCGAGGAATTGGTGGGCATTTGCCCCGTTTACCTGAAAGACCACTCCTATGGGGAGTATGTTTTTGACTGGGCTTGGGCCAACGCCTACCACCAACACGGCCTGAACTACTACCCCAAAGCACTGATTGCAGTGCCTTTTACACCAGTGCCAGGCTCGCGTTTACTGGCCAAAGACACCGCGAGCCGTGCGCTTTTGCTGCAAGCAGTGATTGGCTGGTGTCAGCAAGAAAAGCTGTCTTCTTTGCACATGCTGTTTGGCAGCGATGACGATATGGCAGCGGCCCAAGCACTGGGTTTGCTGCAAAGGCAAACGGTGCAATTTCACTGGCAAAACCAAGCATGGCCTGATTTCGACACCTTTCTGGCCAGTCTCACCCAAGAGAAACGTAAAAAAATTCGGCAAGAGCGACGCCGCGTGAGCGATGCAGGGGTGAAGTTCCGATGGTCTTTAGGCAGTGAGATCAGCGCCGAAGACTGGCGCTTTTTTTACCAATGCTATGAACGAACTTACCTAGAGCATGGCAACTCACCTTATTTGACGCCTGACTTTTTCCGCCGAATGCAAGCGGGCATGCCTGAGAACTGGCTGCTCTTCATTGCCGAACGCGAGGGAAAGCCCATTGCCAGCAGTTTGATTGGGGTGCATGGGCTGGGCAGCACCCACGCAGTGGCTTATGGCCGCTATTGGGGTGCCTTAGAACGTGTCGATTGTTTGCACTTTGAAGCTTGCTATTACCAACCCCTGCAATGGTGCATGGCGAATGGTGTGCAGCGGTTTGAAGGGGGTGCACAGGGCGAGCACAAAATGGCCAGAGCCTTGATGCCTGTCAGCACGCACAGTGCGCACTGGTTGGCTGACCCGCGATTTGCCAATGCAGTGGAGCAATTTCTGGAACGAGAAGGCGCCGGTGTTGACAAATACTTGGCGCATTTGGACGAACGCAACCCGTTCAAAGCCAGCCCTTAAAGCTTCAGCCTTTGGCTTTTTTGTAGTTGTTCAAACCGTCTTGCACTTCTTGACGTGCAGCCTCTGGCCCTTCCCAGCCCAAAATCTTCACCCACTTGCCCTGCTCTAGGTCTTTGTAGTGCTCAAAGAAATGCGCAATGGTTTTCAAGCGCATGGGGTTCAAGTCTTCGGGTTTTTGCCACTGGGTGTAGATGGACAAAATTTTGTCGGTAGGCACAGCCAATACTTTGCCATCCATGCCGGCTTCGTCTTCCATTTTCAAAATGCCAATGGGGCGGCAAGGCACGACCACGCCAGGAATCAAGGGAACAGGGGTGATGACCAGCACGTCCACAGGGTCGCCGTCGCCGCTGATGGTTTTGGGCACATAGCCATAGTTGGTGGGGTAGTGCATGGACGTGCTCATGAAGCGGTCCACAAAAATCGCGCCGGTTTCTTTGTCGACTTCGTACTTGATAGGGTCGGCGTTCATCGGTATTTCGATGATCACGTTGAACTCGTGGGGGGCGTTTTTTCCGGCTGTGACGTTATCGAGGGACATGAAGAAAATCTCTTAATTTAAAAATGAAAAGGGAAAACTGCACTATTTTGTCAGTAATTACCCTGATTTTACTTCCGCCAAACCATTGTTTGAAGTAATGCGTGCAATCTCATCCCTTACAGTCACGCCGTTGGCCAATCACCCTCCCTTGTGAGCGTGTGAGGAAGCAACGCAAAGGTGGTGTCAAACAACCCTGTTGCGTGACTCCACCTCATCGCGAAACAATAAAGGAGCTTTTATGACTGGCATTTCAGCGCTGTACTTTGCGCTTTTCTGTGGCCTCATCGCCGTGATCTACGGGGTCTGGGCCCGCAGCTGGATTCTTTCCCAAGACGCAGGCAATGCCCGCATGCAAGAAATTGCCGCGGCCATTCAAACTGGCGCATCTGCCTATTTGGCTCGGCAATACAAAAGCATTGCCATGGTGGGCGTGGTACTGACCATACTCATTGCTTGGTTCTTAGACCCCTTGAGCGCTGTTGGCTTTGTACTTGGTGCTGTTCTCTCGGGTGCCTGCGGTTTTATTGGCATGAACGTGTCGGTCAAGGCCAATGTGCGCACGGCCCAAGCTGCCACCAAGGGCATTGGCCCTGCGTTAGATGTCGCATTTCGTGGCGGCGCCATCACTGGCATGCTGGTGGTCGGACTCGGCCTCTTGGGCGTGACAGGTTTTTACTGGTACCTCACCGCAGGCGGTGTTCCCGCAGATGGCAAAGCGCTGGCTGGCATGCTCAATCCCTTGATAGGCTTTGCCTTTGGTTCTTCGCTGATTTCTATTTTTGCTCGACTGGGCGGCGGTATTTTCACCAAAGGTGCAGACGTCGGTGCTGACTTGGTGGGCAAAGTTGAAGCAGGTATTCCTGAAGATGATCCTCGCAACCCTGCTGTGATCGCTGACAACGTCGGTGACAACGTCGGTGACTGCGCTGGTATGGCAGCTGACTTGTTTGAAACCTATGCAGTGACCTTGATTGCCACCATGGTGCTGGGTGCGTTGCTGGCGGGTACCGCGGGACCCAATATGGTGCTCTACCCGCTTGTGCTGGGCGGCGTGTCTATCGTGGCGTCCATCATCGGTTGCTTCTTTGTCAAGGCCAGTCCTGGCATGACCAATGTGATGCCTGCGCTCTACAAAGGTCTGGCTGTCGCTGGCATCTTGTCATTGATCGCGTTTTACTTTGTGACGCAGTCGCTGTTTCCCGCGCCAGTGGCATTGCCCGATGGCACAGCCTTGAGCGCCAGCGGATTGTTTGGCGCCTGTGCCATAGGTTTGATCCTGACCGGTGCGCTGGTTTGGATTACCGAGTACTACACCGGTACACAATACGCGCCTGTGCAACACATTGCGCAAGCGTCGACCACTGGTCACGGCACCAATATCATTGCAGGCCTTGGTGTATCCATGCGCTCCACTGCTTGGCCTGTGCTGTTTGTGTGTGCTGCGATTTACAGTGCTTTTGATCTGGGCGGCCTGTATGGCATCGCTATCGCGGCAACCTCCATGCTGAGCATGGCCGGTATCGTGGTCGCCTTGGACGCCTACGGCCCCATCACCGATAACGCTGGTGGCATTGCCGAAATGGCCGAACTCCCAGACAGCGTGCGTGACATCACCGACCCGCTTGACGCTGTGGGCAACACCACCAAGGCTGTGACCAAAGGCTATGCGATTGGCTCGGCTGGTCTGGCTGCACTGGTGCTGTTTGCCGATTACACCCACAAGCTCGAAGGTTTGGGCGCACACATCAAGTTTGATTTGAGCGACCCCAAGGTCATCATCGGCCTGTTCATCGGCGGACTGATTCCTTACCTGTTCGGTGCGATGGCGATGGAGGCCGTGGGCCGCGCTGCCGGAGCCGTGGTGGTCGAAGTGCGTCGCCAGTTCAGGGAAATCAAAGGCATCATGGACGGTACCGGTAAGCCCGAGTACGACACTGCGGTGGACATGCTGACCACAGCGGCCATCAAAGAAATGATGATCCCCAGCTTGTTGCCAGTGGTTGCCCCCATCTTGGTTGGCTTGATCCTTGGGCCAGCGGCTTTGGGTGGCTTGCTGATGGGCACTATCGTGACAGGTCTTTTCGTGGCGATTTCCATGTGTACCGGTGGCGGTGCGTGGGACAACGCCAAGAAATACATCGAAGACGGACACCATGGCGGTAAAGGCTCTGAAACCCATAAAGCTGCTGTTACAGGCGACACCGTGGGTGACCCTTACAAAGATACTGCTGGACCTGCGATCAACCCCTTGATCAAGATCATCAACATTGTGGCCTTGCTGATCGTGCCAGTGATGATGTCTATTCACGGCGCTTAAATCACTGGCACTCAGAGCTGATTT
>CALPPP020000164.1 GCA_943325485.2 Rickettsia typhi | reverse complement strand
TTGCCGCCCATGCTCGTCCACCACTTTGAAGTTCATGAAAAAGTGGGCGCTGAGCATCTCCAACTTAAAGTCGGTGCGCTTCACATCCAAACTGGTTTCATCACGCACTTTTTTCAGCAACACATCGGTCAAGCCGCCCGAGCCAAACACCTCGGGGGCAGACAACGCATCGGCCAATCGTTTAGCGCTCTCGGGCAGCGGCACAAAACGGCTGCGGGGTCGCTGCGGCAAGCTCTTCAAGAGCGCCTGAATTTTGTCTTTCAACATGCCAGGCACGAGCCACTCGGCGCGGTCAACGCTGACCTGATTCAGCACAAACAAGGGTACGGTCACCGTGATACCGTCTTTGGCGTCACCTGGGTCATGCAAATACGTGGCTTGGCAATCGGTGCCGCCCAATCGGACCATCTTGGGAAACGCTTGGGCGGTGATACCCACCGCCTCGTGGCGCATCAGACTCTCCCGAGTCATCAAGAGCGGCTCGGTCTTGTCGCCAGCCGCGCTTCGGCGCCTCAGTTCCTCGCGGTGCCAACGCTCCAGCGTTTTGCAGCTGTACACGTCCTCAGGCAAATGCTGTTCGTAAAAGGCCTGAATCATGGCCTCGTCCACCAGCACGTCTTGGCGGCGCGATTTGTGTTCCAGCTCCATTACCTGCGCAATCAATTTTTTGTTGGCGGCCATAAAGGCCAAGGGCGTTTGCCACTGCGCCTCCACCAGTGCTTCGCGTATGAATATTTGCCGCGCCAGCACAGGGTCCGCCTTGGCAAACGGCACCCGCCGTCCGCTGTAGATCACCAAGCCATACAGCGTGGCTCGCTCAAAAGCCACCACGTCGCCATGGCGCGCTTCCCAGTGCGGGTCCAGCAGTTGCTTTTTCAGCAGGTGGGAACCCACCTGCTCCAGCCATGTGGGCTCAATATTCGCAATGCCGCGCCCAAACAGTCTGGTGGTTTCTACCAACTCGGCACACACCAGCCACTTGCCGGGTTTTTTGCGCAAATGCACGCCCGGGTGGCGATGGAACTTGATGCCCCGCGCACCGAGATAAATGTCTTCCTCGTCTTGCTTAAAACCGATATTGCCCAACAGGCCGCTGAGCATGGCCAAGTGCAGTTGCTCGTAGCTGGCGGGTTTGTCGTTCATCACCCAGCGCTGCTCTTTCACCACCGTCAGCAGTTGGCTGTGCACATCGCGCCATTCGCGCCAACGGCGGATGTTGATGAAGTTTTGCCGCAGCAAGTTCTCGTGTTGGCGGTTGCTGAGTTTGTGCGTTGCGCCAGATTGCTTCGCTTCGCTCGCAATGACACCTCCACGCGAAGCCTGCAGCCAATCCCACAACCTCAAATAACCGCTGAACTCGCTTTTGTCGTCCTTGAACTTGGCGTGGGCTTGGTCAGCTTGGGTTTGTGCAGCCATTGGCCGGTCACGCACGTCTTGCACACTCAGCGCCGAGGCAATGATCAGCACCTCGTTCAAGCTCTGCTGCTCACGGGCGGCCAAAATCATGCGGCCTACGCGGGGGTCCAAGGGCAGCTTGGACAGCTCTTGCCCAATGGCCGTGAGACTGTTGTCGTCAAGAACAGCGCCCAATTCATTGAGCAACTGAAACCCGTCAGAGATGGCCTTGGGCCGCGGCGCTTCCAAAAAAGGAAAGTCCGCCACATCGCCCAAGTGCAGCGACATCATGCGAAGAATGACGCCCGCCAAGGAACTGCGCAAAATTTCTGGCTCGGTGAATTTAGGTCGTCCGTTGAAGTCTTTTTCGTCGTACAGGCGTATGCATATGCCATCGGCCACACGACCGCATCGCCCCGCGCGTTGGTTGGCGGCGGCTTGGCTGATGGGCTCCACCAGAAGCTGTTCCACCTTGCTTCGGAAGCTGTAGCGCTTGACCCGTGCCATACCTGCATCCACCACATAGCGAATGCCCGGCACGGTGAGCGAGGTTTCGGCCACGTTGGTGGCCAACACGATCCGCGGTGCGCCACCCGTTTCAAACACCCGCTCTTGCTCGGCTTGCGAGAGTCGAGCAAAAAGCGGCAACACCTCCACATGGCGGGTGTAAGCGTTGTGCGCCAAGTGGCCGCGCAGATGTTCGGCGGCATCTCGAATTTCCCGCTCACCTGGCAAAAACACCAAGATGTCGCCGCGCGGTGCGCCTGTCCACAGCTCGTCCACGGCGTCCGAGATGGCGTTGCCCAGGTCGTGTTCGCGGCTTTCTTCCCAAGGGCGGTAGCGCATTTCCACGGGGAAGGTGCGCCCCGACACCATCAGCACCGGCGCAGGGCCATGGCGGCTGGCGAAATGCTGGGCAAAGCGGTCGGCGTCGATGGTGGCCGAGGTGATGATGATTTTCAGGTCGGGGCGACGCGGCAAGATTTGCTTCAAGTAGCCCAGCAAGAAATCGATGTTCAGGCTGCGCTCATGCGCCTCGTCAATGATGAGGGTGTCATAGGCCTGCAAGAGCGGGTCGGTTTGCGTCTCGGCCAGCAAAATGCCGTCGGTCATCAGCTTGACCGAGGCCTCTCGTGACAGCTTGTCTTGGAAGCGCACCTTGAAACCCACCACCTCGCCCAGCGGGGTTTTCAGCTCTTCGGCGATTCGCTTGGCCACGGAGGTGGCGGCGATGCGCCGGGGCTGGGTGTGGCCGATGATTTTCTTGCCACCTCGCCCTAGCGCCAAGGCCATTTTGGGCAGCTGGGTGGTTTTGCCCGAGCCGGTTTCGCCGCAGACGATGACCACCTGATGCGCCTCGATGGCCGCCATGATCTCTTCGCGCCGCTCGCTGACAGGCAGGTTGTCGGGAAAGTCAATAGACAGGGGGCTAGGTGGGTTCACTTCGGAATTATCCCATGGCACACTTTCACGTGCTACACTTGTTTATGTGAACCTGTGTTGAAGGAGCCCCTTATGGCCAATCTCACCATTTCTTTGGATGAAAACCTCATCAAACAAGCCCGCATCAAGGCTATTCAAGAGGGCACATCGCTCAGCGCCAAGGTACGCGAAATGCTGGCGGCCTATGTGCGGCAAGACCTGCCCACTGCGCCGGCGGTCATCCCCAAGTTGCCCACGGGTGGCAGTGGCGGCTTGATGCCAGGCATCGACCCCAGCAGCAACCGCTCTTTCTATGAAGCCATGGACGCCGACATGGACATCCTCAAACTCAGATGACACCTGATGTCAATTTGCTTGTGGCGGCCATGAGGCTGGATCATCCGCATCACGCCATGGCCTTCAACCATTTGCAAGCGCAATTGAAGCTGGCTTCAGAGCGGCCAAACCAATCGTCCATCATGCTGTTTGGTGTGGTTGTGGCAGGCTTTATTCGTATCGTTACCCATCGCAGAATTTTCCAACTGCCCAGCAGTTTGCTGCAGGCCATTGATTTTGTGGAAACGCTGCTGAGCGCACCCGGCGTGGTATTTCAGGGTGCAGGCAGTGACTGGCCGAGCTTCAGAGACCTAAGCCTGCAAACGGACGTGAACCCAGATTCATCAACAGATGTGTGGATCGCCGCCTGTGCTTTGCAATGGGGTCAAATACTGCACACCTTTGATCGTGATTTCAAAAAAATCTTGCCCGCTGAAAACCTTTACCTTGTGAGCCGATAAACCATGTCCACTGTCTTCAATTTCACTTTCGTTCCTTGGTTCCGCTCGGTCGCGCCCTACATCCATATGCATCGAGGCAAAACCTTTGTGGTGGCCATCGCCGGTGAGGCCATTGCTGCTGGCAAATTGCCCAGCTTGGTGCAAGACTTGGCGCTGATCCAAAGCATGGGCGTGAAGGTGGTGTTGGTGCATGGTTTTAGGCCACAGGTGAATGAGCAATTGCTGGCCAAAGGCCATGCGCCCAAATACTCGCACGGTATGCGCATCACCGACAGCGTGGCACTGGATTGCGCCCAAGAGGCCGCCGGTCAACTGCGCTACGAAATTGAAGCAGCCTTTAGCCAAGGCCTGCCCAACACACCCATGGCGGGTGCCACGATTCGTGTGATCTCGGGGAACTTCATCACCGCGCGGCCCGTGGGCATTGTGGACGGCGTGGATTTCCAACACTCAGGCTTGGTTCGC
>CALPPP020000163.1 GCA_943325485.2 Rickettsia typhi | reverse complement strand
GCTGGCCAACACCCATTGGGCGCTGCCGTGCCACACCGTGCCTTGTGGCTGGCGCAGTTGCACCCGCTCTTGGCTCAAGGCTTGCACACCGCTTGCCAGCCAGCTTGCCGGCGCTTGCCACACCAAGGCAGCCAAAGCGCCCAGCACCATACCCACGCCAGCCCAACGACTTGTTTTCATGGTTTGCCCTCGGGCAGGGTCCAAATCCATTGACCGTCCCATGCCTCACCTTGGCGTTGCAAATGGGTTTCGAGTAAGACCGCCTGTGCTTGGCTACGCGCTTGCGTCCAAGCCTGTGCCAGTGCTTGGGGGCTGACGCCTTTGACATCTACCGTCATGCGCTGGGCTTGGCGGCTGCATTTAACTTTTTCGCCTAAATTTGCGCACAGGCTTTGCAACATTTGAGCCGATGCTTCTGTGCTGAGGTCGTTGCGGCTTTGCCATTGTTTGGCTTGTGACTGCAAGGCCAGCATGTCAGCGTGTTGCTGCGCCAAAGCGCTGAGCTGGCTTTGGCTGCTTTGCCAAACCTGCCAAGCCGGCGCGATGGCGACAAACCATACAACTGCGCCCCCCAGCACCCCCAAGGCCCAGCGGATGCCGGTTTGTTCACGTGGGCTGAGGTCGGCAAATTTCATGGCGCACCCTTGGCTTGCAACACCGCTTGGCTGCCTTGCACTGTGAAGCTGTAGCGGCTGCTTGGCCCATGGGCTTGGCGCAAGGCATCCAATGCATCGGCCTTCAAGCCACCCAAGCGCAGCGTGCCACCGCGGTAGTCGATTTGGCTGGGCACTGCGCCAGACGGCCAAGGGGTGGAGAGCACTTGCAGCATCACATCCACATCAGCGTCTTGGGGTTGGGCGCTGTTTTTTTGCAGCGCCTGCATTTCGCGGCGCATTTGGATGGGTGCGTCAATCACCACTTTCACCTGCGGGAAGGTACTGAGCAACAGTGCGTTGAGACTTTCGCGTTGGGCGCTGACCTGCGCTTGTACCTGCCATGCCCAAAGGTTCAGCCCCAACAGATTAACCACCACCAACAATGCCAGGCCACGCCGACTGGTTTGCCAAGCGGGGTCAAAACGCAGACTGCGCCAAGTGGCTTGCAGCCAACGCCAACCGCGCAAACCACTGTGTTGCGCCCACTCGCCTTGGGCCAAATCCCAGCCATTGCTGGCGGCTTGCAAGCAACGTTGTTGCGGGGTTTGCAGCAGCGCCATGCCTTCGCTCAGGCGTTGCGCGGTGTCGGCGACCGATGGCTCGCACCACAGGGTTTTGTTTGGAATGGCATCCCAAGCTGCCAGCGCCGCCGAGGCTTGGGGCAAGCGCCACATGCTGTCATGGCGGCACAGCAAAGCTTGAACATGTGCGCCGTCGTCCAACAGGTACAACTGAGCCGCGTCGGGCGTCGACGAGGGACACACTTCTGGCACCAAGCGCTGCACCCGCAATCCGGCGCCCAGCAAGGGTGCCAAGGCTTGACGCAACCAGTCTTTGGCACAAGCCGCCACCATGGCCGGGCCGCCTTGGCGCAAACCTGCAGTCGCTAAAGGGGACAACACCAGATGCAACTCGCTGGTATCTTGCAAGCAACTGTCTTCCAACAAACTGCTCAGCACCGCATTAAGACGTCCTCCCACACCTTGGGGCAAGGTCACCCTGTGCCAAGCCAACACCTGCCAAGGCACAACCGCCACCACTTCACCGCCCAAGCGGGGTAAATCCTTGGCTGCGGCTTGGCCACTGCGGGCGATGTTTCGCCCATCGATGCTGCTGACAAAGTCAAACAGCGAGGTGGCTTGGGGGTTGAGGCGAACAATCAACATGGAGGTGGGATTGTAAGGAGGCACCCTGGCTCGGAGCGCAAACCACGTTGTTCGCGCCAAAGTGTTTGGGTGCTTGTGCCATCGCGCTGAAGCAGCGACTTTTGCAACTGGTACACCTGACCATGGCGCAACTGTCCCGTCACCTCAAAAAAACGTGTGTTTACCGAATGTTGGGCATCGTTGATATTCTCTGCAGCCTTGCCCATGCGGTTGCGAACATCTTCCAGATTGTCAAACGGTTTGCTGGCGCGTTCTTGCAACCATTGGCTGGCCTGTCCCAGCTCTAGGCTCGGCATACTGGCGTACAGCACCTCAGCGCTTGCGGTGTTGAGGTTCACCGCGGAGCGCACTGGCAGCAGCGTCACATGCGGGGCCAATCGTGCCAGGCTGTTGGCGCTCAAGCCCAGCCAGCGCAGTTGCTCAAAGCGTTGCGGTGGCAAGGCCGCGTTGGCCGTGGGAAGGGTTTGGGTGGCGGCCAACAGCGCTGCTGTCCATTGCCGCAACTCGACCTCGGGCAAACCCAAGGCGCGGTACAAGCGGGTGAAGGCCAGCAAGCTGCGCTCGTTGAGTTGCTTGCCGTCGAGCAGGTTGGTGACATTCAGGCGAGACTGCATATCGGTGATGCGCCCCGATAAAAAAACTTGCTGCGTCAAGCTATCGCTGTCGTTGACTGAGCCGTTGCTGGACGCCGCCAAAAACGCCGACAAACGCGCTTCGCGCAAGGGCACTGCCCACGGCTCGGCCAAATGATCGGTGCTGCCCGAGCGCCCGTCTTCTCGCAACACCACCAAGGCCCAGTCTTGGGCGCCGCGCAACAACCAAGCGGTTTGTTGTGCGTCGCGTTCGGCCGACTCCACCGCCAAGGTGCGCCACTGTTGCCACAGCGCCGCCGACGCCAACACCGCCAGCAGCGCCACGCTGAGCATGGCCATGAGCAAGGCAGCGCCTGTGTGTTGAGGGTGTGGGCGCTGCGTCATGGTTGTTTGGCGCCAAAGGATGGGCGAACCCAGTCCAGCACCAGCTTGTCTTTGGTGTTCAGTTGCAATAGCAGTTGGACCGCGTCAGGGCTTTTCAGCAGGTTGTCAGCCGTGCCTGCACCCGAACTGCTCAAAGGGTTGGTCCAAGCATTGTCACGAAAGTAAAACAACTGCCAACCCGTCAATGGCATGAGTTTGACTTCTTGTTGGAGCAGTTCGGTGCTGGGGTTTTGTCCCCAAATGGCAGCCATTGACCATGCTTGTTCCAGCTCTGTGCGGTTGAGGATGGGCGGCGACTGCCAGCGCCGCCAAAAACCCTCGCGCAGCGACCATGCCACCACTTGCATGCCTGCATCGCCGCCATCGGGCACGGGGGTGGTGCTGCGGCGCAGGATGCGCAGCACGCTACCGTTCCACAGCAGACTGCTGTCGCCGAGCATGCCGGGTAAGGCCATTTGCGCATTCAAGTCTGCCCGCCATTGGCCCAAACTCACCTGTACCAAAGCCACTTCGTCGGTGCGAGACTGCGTCACCTCGCGGGTGCGTAACAAGGTGTCCAAGCCGCGCCAACTCATCAGGCCCAACAAGGCCATCAGGCCCAGTGCCACCAGCACCTCAATCAAGGTAAAGCCCGTGTGGCGTCGCATCTCAGTAGCGCCCCAACACGGTGCTCACCCGCAGCAAAGGTGTGCTTTGAAGAAACACTTGCGCATCCACCCGTCTGAAAGAAGGGTTGGGCGTGGTCTGTACCGTCAGCACCACGTCCAGCGCCAGTTCGGCCTGTGGGCAGGTCACGCGGCTCTCGCCCACATTGGGCAAGGAGCTGCCCAGTCGCAGTCGGTACAAGGCGTTGTCGGCACACACTTGCGCCAGCAATACCTGCCATTGCCGATCTGCATTGCGCGTCATGCTAGCGGCGGCTCGCATACCCGCCATGACGCTGACCGCGACGATGGCCAAGGCCACCAGCACTTCGATCAATGTAAAGCCGCGTTTCATGGCAACACTTTGAAAGCTGCTGCACCGTCGGTGCCAATTTTCAGGCTGGCACCACTGCCATGGCGCAGTGTGATGGTTGTGCGGGCTTGTATGGGTTCTGCGCTGATCAGCACATCCGAGGGCGTGGCTTGTGTGGCTTTGTATTGCCAAGCCATGGCACGCAGAGCTGCGCCTGAGGCGGGCAGGGTTTGCAGCTCAAACCCTTGGTCGTTTGCATGCCAACGCATGGTGGTGTTGCTTGCACGGGCATCCGCACGGCTGGCTTCAAGTACCGCAATCAAGCGCTC
>CALPPP020000162.1 GCA_943325485.2 Rickettsia typhi | reverse complement strand
TCTTGGGTGCTGTACTGCTCGCCGATGCGCTTCAAGTTGCTGACCTCGCGCAAGATGATCTCTATGCTTTTGAGCACATGCTCACCCGGTTCGGTGATGCGCTTTAAGCGCTTGCCGTGGCGGCCAAAAATCTCAATGCCCAGCTCTTCTTCCAACTCCAATATAGCTTTGGACACCCCGGGTTGCGAGGTGTGCAGGGCCTTTGCCACCTCGGTCAGGTTCAGGTTGCGGCGCACTGCCTCTTGAACAAAACGGAATTGATGCAGGTTCATGACGTTTTTCGTATAAGAAAGACGTTCATTATGCCTTTTTGGTGGGGTTGTTTATCGACTAATGCCAGCCGTCTAGCGCAATATTCGCCATCAAATCCAGCAAATCGGGGTGCTCGCCCACGGCTGGCAAAGGTTCAAAGACCACCTGGGGGTGGGCATCTCGCAGGGCTTGAAGCATGACGGGCAGGTCTTCGCGTACATGCTTGCCCACACCCAAGAACATCGGCACCACCCGTATCTGGGTACAGCCCTGCTCAACCAAGGCTTGCACCGCATCCAAAAGGCTGGGTGTGCTCAGTTCAAGGTAGGCGCAAGCGACCTTGGCACCAGGCAACCGTAAAGCCACCCGCTCTGCCACCGCTTGCATCGGGCGGTGCCACAAAGGGTCGCGTGACCCATGGGCAAACAACACAATGGCTCGCATCAATGCCTCAACACCAGCCAGCTGAACGCCAGCAGCGAGATCAACATATAAAGAATCCCTGGCGTGGCAGCCGCCAGCCAAGCTGGCCAAGCATTCAAGTTACCTATGTGCCCGAACACGTTGTTCATCAAGAAAAAACTGATGCCAATCAAGATGCCTAAGAAAACCACGCTGGTGATGGGCGTGCTGCGCAAATGCAAATAGGCAAAGGGCAGGGCCAACATCACCATCACCAAGCAACTCAAGGGGTAGAAAAGCTTTTTCCAAAACTCAATTTCATAACGCTGCGAGGACTGGTTGTTCAAACTTAAATGCCGGATGTAGCGAAACAAATCCAAGGTCGCCATACGCTCGGGTTTGAGCAGCGCCACCGACACCATCTCCTCGGTCATGTTGGAGGCCCAGCGCAAAGAGGGGAGTTGTTCACGCCGCAGCGGCTGCAGACCGTCTTGGGTCGAATTGAAAAAGTCGGCAGACACATTTTGCAAGACCCAAGCGTTGGCATCATCGACAAACGCCGCTTTTTCTGCTCGTAACATGCTGTTGAGGCGGCCGGTTTCGTCAAATTCAAAAATCCGCACTTGACCCATTTCAGACTGGGGCGTGATCGAGCCCACATTCACCACACTGTGCCCCTTGGTTTGGGTTTCTTTCAACCAAGCGCCAGTGACGCCTTGGGTATAGGCCACGCCCAAGTGCTGGGTGCGCAGCAACTGGCCCGCACGGCTGCTGGGCGGCGCGACATAGTCGCCAATGACAAAAGTCAGCACCACAAAAGCCATGCCAAGAAACAGCAGATTGCGCAAAGCCAATTGCGGCCCCATGCCGCTGGTGCGCAAAATAGTGAATTCCGAGGTCTGAGCAAATTTGGCCATGACAAAAATGGTGCCTATCAAAACCGTGATGGGCAGCAACTCATAAATATGCGATGGCACCATCAGCAAGACATAGGCTGCAGCGTGTTCAAACGCATAGCCTTGAGCGGGACCTTTGCCTAGCCATTTCAGTTCATCCGCCAGATCAAAGAAGAAAAACAAACCCACGAAACCCATGGTGGCAAAGCTCACTTTGGCCAGCACCTCGGTGTAGATCATGCGTTGGATGGTGTTCAAGCCGTACCCCACTTGAAAAACGTCAGCTTCTTTAACACTTGGCTCACAGTGGTTTGTTCCCGGCGCCACCACAGGCCTATCAAACTCAGTGTGAGCACAGGCAAGTGCAAACCCAAAAGCATGCTGACCATGCCCCATTGTCCCGAAGCGACCACGTTGCGGCTGACGTTAATCAGGTTGTAGTAAATGAAGAACGTCAGCATGGCCATGACCAAGGCGCCGGTGCGGCCGGTGCGTGGATTGACATAGGGAATGGCGATACCCAGCAACACCAGATTGAAGGCGCCCAAGGCCAAGCCTATGCGCCAAGTCAACTCGCCCATGTTCACTGGGATGGGGTTTTTCAGCAAATCCCAAGGCAGGGTGGACTGCGCCTCGATTTCGTCCAAGGCCAGGGCGTTGTCTCCCAGTCTGGCGCCATGCTCTTTAAATTCAATTACTTTGATTTCATTTTTCAAGGGGTTGACTTCGATGCGCTGTCCATCGTTGAGCACCAAATACCGGTCCTCGCCTTTGATCTCCACACGACCGGTTCGCGCACTGGTGATGGTTTGCAAGCCTTTTTCTTGGGCGGCGATAAAAATATGGGTGCCTTCCAAGTCGGAGGGACTGTCTTTGTCGATGAAAAACACCCTGTTGCCACTGGCTGACTCTTGGAACTGACCAGGCTTGACGCGTTCTAAATCGCCACGCTTTTCATAGCGGTCGCGGATTTCATGGGTTTGTGCATTGGTCCAAGGCCAAGCCACCAAAGCAAGGGCTGCCACCACCAACAACACGGGGGCCGCAAACACCAGCGCAGGTTTGACCAGACCGACAGAGCTTTCGCCACTGGACTGCCAAATCACCATCTCGCTGTCGGTATACATGCGCGACAAGGTGGCGACCGAGGCGATGTACAAAGCCATGGTGACAATCGTGTGCATATTGCCAAGTACCGTGTAGCCCAGCACCAGCGTGACTTCGCGCGGATCGATATTGCCGCGCGAGGCTTGACCTAATGTGCGAATCAGCAGCACCGTCATCACAATGCTGACCAAAATAATCAAGGTGGCCCAAAAATAGCGGGACAATTCAGCGCGGAAAGAGGAATGGAATAACATAAGCCTTAAATGTAAGGGCTGAATTATGAACTTTGAACTCCTCTCGCTTTCATGGGCCAAGGCCGCCACGCTCAAGACTGATGCCTTGGTGGTATTGGTCGGTGACGACCAACAGCGCGAGGTAGGTTTGCTCTCTAGCATGCTAGACCAAGCCCAAAAAACTGGCGACTTCACCACTTCCGCTGGGCAGTGCATGGTTTGGTGGAAACCGCCAAGCTTGGCTGCTCTGCGATTGGTGCTGGTCGGTGTTGGCAAAGGCCGCGCTGTTGATGTTCGCCAAGGCGTTGCCGCTGGCATGGCTGCCTTGAAAAAATCAAAGTCGCAGACCGTCGCCGTGGTTTTGCAAGCTGGGCATACCGAACATTTGGTGGTGGCTGCACAAGCAGCAGCTGACGCCAGCTATGTCTACACAGCCACCAAACCCAGCGCAAAAGCCTTGAGCTTCAAAAAAATCACTTTGGGTGTGCCTCAGGCTGGCGCTGTCAAAGGCCAGTTCGATTTGGCCAAAGCGCAGATGGCAGGGGTTGCGCTTGCCCGCGAGTGGGGCAACCGACCCGCCAACCACGCAACACCCGACCATCTTGCCCAAGTCGCCAAAAACATCGCCAAACACTCACGCATATCCTGCGAGGTCATGGGCTTGAAAGAGGTCACCAAGCTTGGCATGGGTTCTTTTGCAGCGGTGGCGCAAGCCTCGGCCCAGCCCCTGCGGTTTATTGTTTTGAAATACAAGGGCGCGGCTGATGCCCAAGCCCCGACGGTGTTGGTGGGCAAGGGCATTACCTTTGACACTGGCGGTATTTCTCTCAAACCTGGCCCCGGCATGGACGAGATGAAGTTCGATATGTGCGGTGCGGCCAGTGTGTTGGGTACTTTTGAAGCCTTGGCCCAACTGCAGCCCGCCATCAATGTGGTGGGCTTGATTGTGGCTTGCGAAAACATGCCTGGCGGCAAAGCCTTGAAACCCGGTGATGTTGTCACCAGCATGAGCGGGCAAACCATCGAAATATTGAACACCGATGCAGAGGGACGTTTGGTTTTGTGCGACGCCTTGACCTACGCCAAGCGCTTCAAACCCAGCGCCGTGATCGATATTGCAACGTTGACAGGGGCCTGCGTGATTGCGCTGGGCCATTTGCGCAGCGGCCTTTACGCAACTGACGAAAAATTGGCCC
>CALPPP020000161.1 GCA_943325485.2 Rickettsia typhi | reverse complement strand
GGTTTCATTCAGGATGGGTTCGGCTTGGATGTCTGCATTCAAACCCGCGCAAGCAGCCTCGACCAACCCACGCAGACGTGCCGTGTCAAGCACCATGCGTTTGCCGCCGTCGATGACATGCAAGACGGGCTCAGCAGGAAGGGCCTGCTCTTTTTGGGCGGCACGTTCTTGGGTTCTTCTTTCGCGGTACAAAACATAGGCACGCGCAACTTCATGGTGACTGCCGCGCATGAGGCCGAGTTCAACTTGGTCTTGAACGTCTTCAATATGAAAAGTGCCGCCTCCTGGGCGTGAGCGCATGAGCGCACGCACAACGGCTTGGGTGAGTTGGTCAACCGTTTCGCGAACGCTGGCGGAAGCAGCGCCTTGTGTGCCGTGAACAGCCAAAAACGCTTTCATCATGGCAACAGCAATCTTGGCGGGTTCGAAAGGAACCACAGCGCCGTTGCGTCGAATGATTTGGTAGTTGCTAAGGTTGGTCTGAAGCGCAGAGGACTTATTGGCGTCAGTCAAGTCAGCGGGGTTGACATAGTTGCTGCTGACTGCAGAGGAGGAAGCAATTTGCATCTTGATTTAATTCCTGTTGTTCTGAATGCTTTGGTTAACGTATGAAGTGCGGCCTGTTTTTGGTAACAGGCAAAAAACAAAATGTGACTACCCCACACTATATATGGGGTCGAAACTCTTTTCAACACACTACGTGTAGTGTTTGTGAAAAAAATGCGAATTAATTAAATTAAGCCAAGCTCTGCGGGAAAGTACGTAGCTTTCAGACCCACACCGTGTTGCAAATACCGCCAATCAAAACCCTCTCCTGGGTCCTTTTTGCGTTCAGGTGCAATATGTTCATGCCCCACAATGCAAGAAATAGGGTATTGAGACAGAAGCGCAGGCAAAAGAGAAATTAAACTTTCGTATTGGTATGCGCTGAAAGAGTCGCCTTCTAAGCCTTCAAGTTCTATGCCGATAGAAAAGTCATTGCAATTGCTGCGACCTGCATGGGTTGACACACCCGCATGCCAAGCTCGCTGGTCACAACTGACAAACTGTATTAACTCGCCGCCACGGCGAATCAAAAAATGCGCAGAAACCTTGACGCCACGCAGTTGGTCGTAATAGGGGTGGCTGTCATGGTCAAGGGTATTGGTGAAAAACTGTTCAATGGCATTGCCACTGAACTGCCCGGGGGGCAAGCTGATGGAGTGCACCACCAGCAAATCGGTTGAAACGCCCGATGGGCGAGGTTCGAAGTTGGGCGAGGGGACATGCTTGGCAAACCTGTACCACCCCTTGGACCAACAAGCAGACATGTTTGCTAGCCTTCCTTGGCGGCACGGTGCGATGCGCTGCAATAAAAACCAAGTGAACCCTCTAGGGCGTCGGATTGGGGCAGATGCAGATCGCAATGCGCACATCGAACCATATGCTGAGCTTTTTGTGCTTGGTTTACGTCATCCGGGTTTTTGTCTCTGTCACGGCGCTGCATTTTTAGCCACCAAAGCACCAAACCGATGACAGCAATTAAAAAGAGGTATTTCATAAGACTTTATGCAAAAGCACTTCCAGCACAAAGCGCGAACCCACATAGGCCAGCAGCAACATGGCTGAGCCAAAGTAGAGCAAGCGAATCGCTAAGGGTCCGCGCCACCCTCTGGCTTGGCGTCCCCAAATCAGCAGTGCATAGGTGAGCCAAGCCAAGATCGATAAAACGGTTTTGTGGTCCCAGCGCAAGGCGCTGTCTGGCCCGTACAAGCGTTCACCAAACAAAAGTCCTGCAAAAAGGGTGGCTGTGAGCAGGAAAAAACCAATATGCACAAAGCGAAATGTCAGCCGCTCAAGGGTCATCAAAGGCAGGCCAGACGGGTCGGCTTCAGCCAAGCGTATTTGACGCTCAGCACGGTTCATCAAGCCCGCATGGACGACGGCCGCCGCAAACAAAGCATAGGAGGCCATGCCCAGCGCCCAATGAAGAGGCAACCAGAGTGAGGCAGCGGCATGCAAATCGTGCCCAGGGAAAAACAGCGGCAAGGACACCGCCACCAAGCCAGCACCTGAGAGGACCCAACGGGTTTTCATTTGGGGGAACCAGTGGTGTTCCAAGGTGTAGACCATCAGCACCAGCCAAGCGGTGGCGGACAAAGCGGGCGCGAAACCAAAGCGAGGGGTGGCGTCGGGTTCTGGAATAAGGCTGGCCAAAACGCTCAAGCCATGGAAAAGGGAAATGACCCAAAGGTAGTTGCGGCTTTGTTGGGGAGAGAGCCTGCCGCCTAAGAGCGCGCCTAGCGCATAAGCCAAAGCGGCGACCAAACCCCATACTATGCTGAAGGTCGATGCGCTGAATACAATCATGTTGACAGTTTAGCGTCTTGCAGCCCTTTAGGGCGTATTCACCCGATTTCTTTCAGGCACAACCCATGGCAACCGCGCTCAGCGACAAACTCTCCAAGCTGGTCAAGCAGATCAGCGGCCAAGCCCGCATCACCGAAGGCAATGTCAGCGACATGTTGCGCGAGGTGCGCATGGCTTTGCTCGAGGCCGATGTCGCCTTGCCAGTCGTGCGCGACTTTATTGCCCGCGTGAAAGAAAAGGCTTTGGGACAAGAGGTGCTGAGCTCACTCACGCCTGGACAGGTGCTGGTGAGCATCGTACAAAAAGAGTTGGCCGCCACCATGGGCGAGGGCGTGGCGGACATAGATTTGGCCGCGCAGCCACCAGCGGTCATTTTGATGGCAGGTTTGCAAGGTGCGGGTAAAACCACCACCACTGCAAAACTGGCCAAGCACCTCATCAGCAAACGCAAGAAAAAAGTGCTGACAGTGTCTGCTGACGTTTACCGCCCAGCGGCCATTGAGCAATTGAAGACAGTCACTGCCCAAGCGGGTGCCGAATGGTTTGCCAGTGATGCGTCTCAAAAGCCGGGAGACATTGTGTTGGCTGCCTTGGACTATGCCAAGAAACATTACTTTGACGTCTTGTTGGTCGATACCGCTGGCCGCTTGGCCATCGATGAAGCTTTGATGCAAGAAATCAAAACCTTGCATGCTGCTGTCAAACCAGTCGAAACACTCTTTGTGGTCGACGCCATGATGGGCCAAGACGCGGTGAATACTGCGCGAGCTTTCAAAGAAGCGCTGCCACTCACCGGCATTGTGCTGACCAAGACCGACGGTGATTCCCGTGGCGGTGCGGCGCTGTCGGTGCGGCAAATCACTGGTGTGCCCATCAAATTTGCTGGTACCAGCGAAAAGATCGATGGCCTAGAAGCTTTTGACGCTGAGCGTCATGCCGGTCGTATCTTGGGCATGGGCGACATCGTGGCTTTGGTCGAGCAGGTCACTGCCAACATCGATGTCGAAGCCGCGCAAAAAATGGCCGCCAAGATGAAAAGCGGCGACGGCTTTGACCTCAACGATTTTTTGGCACAAATCCTGCAAATGAAGCAAATGGGTGGCTTATCGAGTTTGATGGACAAACTCCCCAGCCAACTCACCGCCAAAGCCGGTGCGGTGGACTTTGACAAAGCCGAAAAAGACATCCTGCGCAAGCAAGGCATCATCCACAGCATGACGCCCAAAGAGCGTAGTAAACCCGACCTCATCAAAGCCACCCGCAAACGCCGCATCGCAGCAGGTGCAGGGGTTCAGGTGCAAGACGTTAACCGACTACTGAATGAATTCGGTCAGATGCAAGACATGATGAAAAAAATGCGCGGCGGCGGCCTCATGAAAATGATGAAAAAACTCGGCGGCATGAAAGGCATGTCCGGCGGCTTTCCTGGGATGCCGCGTTAGCCGCTCACCACCACGGCACCGCGCAGCGAGTGCGGCAAAGCTTGGGTGATGCGCACATCGATCATCTGACCCACCAAACGCTCACCCAAAGGTCCCGCATCAAAGTTGACGATGCGGTTGCATTCGGTGCGGCCCATTAACTCTGCCGCACTTTTGCGCGAAGCACCTTCCACCAAAATGCGCTGCACCGTGCCCACGCGGCTCTCGCCAATGCGATGCACGTTTTCTTCCACTGTGGCTTGCAGGTGTTGCAAACGGCGCAGTTTCACTTCATGCGGCGTGTCGTCGTGCAAGTTCGCGGC